>DULK01000086.1 GCA_012840385.1 Syntrophomonadaceae bacterium | reverse complement strand
CCCCCAAGAGTAATCGTTTATTTTGACTATTTTCCATTGCCAGGGTGCGGTGATCAATTATTTAGCCCAATTTCATGCTAAAATAACGTGACGTTTTGATGTGCATTTATTGTGACGAATAACATTCTGCTCTTATGCTTGAGCCGGACCGGCAGATGACATAGCCGTAATTGTCCGTAATTACCCAGAAGTCCACAAACGGGTAGGATTTGTGCCAGTGGGCGATTGTCTTTTTTAAAAAAATAAGATCACGGTCGTTTACGGCTTTGACAATGTTGTCTGACCGGCTTGCTTCATGCAATATCCCTTGCAGCAGGATGGGACGCTTCATGAACTCATCCCAAGCGATTTTTAAAGCGGTGTCAAGCAGCCTTGTAGCGTTTGCTGTCTCGATCTTGTTATCAATGATGATGAATGCCGTTGCCAGTAACAGGGTGGTGGCAATGATTACCAGGGCGAATCCGATCCAGAGCTTGGAGCGGATATTGTTGGTCAAGTTTTTCTTGATGATCATTTGCTCTGACCTCTTCAAAGTTATTAGCTATGTTTATTATGCATCTCGCATTACCTGAACGGCGTAAAGCGCCAGTTCCGTCCGGTTCTTCAGGTTTAATTTTTTCAGGATGTTGGTAATGTGGGTCTTGACGGTTTTATCGCTGATGAACAGCCTCGCTGCGATTGCCTGGTTGGATATCCCTGTGCCGGTCATGTTTAAAACCTCACGTTCACGTTTGGTCAGGCCATGATATTTTTGCGTATTAGGAGTTGTGCTCTCCGCGAGGGGGCCGGGGGCAAGCAAGCCCCCGGTGGCGGCAATAAAATATATGAGGTCGAAGACCTGCTTTACTGTCTTCACTAACCGGTCGAAAATAACCCTGGAGAAGGTGGTTGCTGCCTTCTCCCCGGCGGCTTTCGTTTCTTCATCGAATTCATGGATCCCATCTCCAGGTTCCTCACGTAAAAAAAACTTTCCCATGGTAAGGTATGCAGGGGGTGTGCTTTTCAATTCCTCCTGAACAGAACCTACGGGAACGACTGCGATTGTGGCACCCAGCGGGCAGAGCATGTAGATTGTTTCCGCTGTTTTCCGCGCCACCTCAATCCCTCTTGAAATAGTGTGCTTGCAAGTCTCCGGGGTTTTCACTTGGCATTGCGAACAGAGATGTGGCTGATTAGATGGAATAGTGCAGGGGGTTCCTTCCGGGTCGTAGATGCAGATATAGATACCCGTCAGGCCCGCCAGGGCGTCCTGGGTGGACTGTATGCGTGCGATCACATCGGTGCTTAGGGACTTTTTCCAACAGGTAGTCAAGTTTTCCCTCTCCTATTATGTGCCCACTCTGCGTTTATGTTTCGACAAATATTGTAATTGTCCTCTTACATTTTCGCCTCTATTGCCCGGCAGGCTAAAATTACTCCGCCGGAACTGATCTACGACCTAAGTAGGAATGTGGTCGCCATCCTGTGTCGCCAATCCTACTCCCGGTTGAACTCCCGGTGATTTTGATCCTAAAAATCAGACTATGCCTGAATTATAAACACTCCGACAGGGATGCTACTCTGGGGTTAAACGGAGGGTGTAAACCCCGGGATAAAAAAGGAAGGAGTGTCTCACGTGTCAGGTCAGGTACTGGATTTTGAAAACCTCAAGACACTGAAGTGGCCGCCGACGCCAGAAGAACAGGAAGAGGGAGAGTTTGTTCCCAGGGAGATTAAACGGGAACCGTCAACAGAAAGGGGGAAACGGATAAAAGAGCGTTTCCTTAATGCCCGCTGCATGATCGACCCGGAATTTGCTGTCCTCTACACCGAAGCCTGGAAAAAGTATGCTGGTGAGCCTCTTTATATCAGACGGGCCAGATCTTACAAGTACGCATTGGAGCACGTAACCTCGGTTATCAATGAGGATGAGTTGATACCGATGCAGGGCACACGGTTCATGCGTGGCGCAGCTCCCAAGCTACAGTACAGCCAGAAATTCTATCCTCACATGATCAAGAAGGCAAAAGACGAGAGCGACAGGGTTTATGATGTGGGAACCGGAGGAGGCCGTAGCCATAAGGCAAAAGAGGGGCATATCGATCTGGGTGTTTTCGACATATTGGAAGAGGACGTGCCGGCTCTGTTGGATGCCTGCGCCTACTGGGACGGCAAGTGCATTGAAGATGTGGCGGATAAGTTCTTGCAGGAGAACTTTCCTGAGTACGAGGATTTGAAAAACGCTTTTGAAACCGTAATCTTCCCGCCGAGCGTTGTCTCCATCATGGAGGGACGCTGGATCCCGGCATACGACATTATCATCGAGAGAGGGCTGGAAGACGTCATCCGGGAGTGCGAGGAACATATTAAGAACACTCTTCCCACTACAAAAGATGTGGCCGAACAAGTAATGTTCTGGAGAGCATGTGTCATCGCCTGCGAAGGTGTCATCAACTGGGCGAAGAACTATGCTGCCAAGGCCAGGGAGATGGCAGAGAGCGAAACCCGGGAGTGGAGAAAGAAGGAACTCCTGGAAATGGCGGATATCCTGGAGTGGGTGCCTGCCAAGCCCGCCCGTAACTTCCGGGAAGCCCTCCAGGCAGCCTGGATCGGGCACCTGGCAACCTGGGTGGAGTGCTCGGTGGTTGGGCTTTCTCCCGGCCGATGGGGTCAGCTGCTTTACCCGTACTACAAGAAGGACATCGAGGATGGCCGTATCACCAAAGCGGAGGTTCTGGAACTCTTGGAGTTGCTCCGCATCAAATTCTCCAGTGAAGAGTACATTTCCCCCAGGAGCTGGGCAGCGTTGGCATCGGGCAACCAGTTCCAGCACATGGTGGTGGGTGGTGTTGACGCTGACGGCATGTGTTCGGACAACGAGCTGGAAGAACTGATCCTGGAAGCGGGCATCAACATGCAAACCACCCAGCCGACACTAGGCATCCAGGTAAACCGCAAGACCAGCGAACGCCTCTTGATGAAGGCGGCGGAATGCACCAAGGCCGGAGCCGGCTATCCCGCCTGGTTCAACAACGACATGTCCATCCAGCATTTGCTGCTCAATCATGCGGAAGAAAACATCACTCTGGAAGATGCCAGGAACGTTTGCTTGGCCGGTTGCGTTGAGATCGGGCTCCAGGGCATGGGGCATGGTATCTGTCATCCTGCCTTCTATAACGAAGTGAAGACCCTGGAAATCGTTCTAAACGACGGCGTTGATCCAAGGACGGGCAAGCGGGTCTTCGAGCCCCTGGGCAAAATCGACAGTTACGAGAAACTCTGGGAAGCTTGGTGCAAAGTCGAAGAAAAGTTCATGAAGGTCTACATGCGGTACTGGCTCTACGTTGTGGCCGTGCGCCGGGAGATTAACCCTCTCATCTTTGGATCCGTGCTCCTCAAAGACTGCGTGGCCAAGGGGAGGCCGGTTGACAACCTGGGAGCCCGCTATAACAAGACGGTCACCCTGCTCAACTCTGGTATGGTTAATGTCGCCAACAGCTTTGCCGCCATCAAGAAGTGCATCTTCGAGGAAAAGCTCTTCACCATGGAGGAGTTGCTGGAAGCCATGCGCGACAATTTCGGCTTCGAACCGGGAGACAAAACTGGACGCTTCTCCATGCTTGAGCAGAAGAGATTGCATAACAAGTGGGACAAGATCCATAAGGCATTGCTGGCCGCACCTAAATTCGGCAATGACGATGATTATGTAGACGAAATCTTTGTGAAACTATGGAAGCATTACAATGAGGTCTGCTTCTCCGAGACGACGTACAACGGTTTCAAGTGGGTTCCCGCAGCCCTTTCTATTTCGTCTCACGGTCCATTCGGGCGGGTTTGCGGAGCCACCCCGGACGGCCGTCTGGCAGGCGTTACTCTGACCGACGGTATCCTCTCTGCAACTCCGGGAACCGATGTGAACGGGCCGATCGCTCTCCTGAATTCGGGAGTTAAGCTGGATCCAACCGAGATGCGCAGCGTACAGTTGAACATGAAGCTGCATCCCAATGCCGTTAAAGGGGTTGAAGGGTCACGCCACCTGATCAACCTGGTCAAAACCTATTTTGAGCGCGGCGGCTACCATGTCCAGTTCAACATTGTGGACTCCAACATGCTGCGGGATGCTCAGGCACATCCGGAAAACTACCGTGACCTGATCGTGCGGGTGGCCGGGTTCAGCGCTTACTGGGTTGAACTTGCCAAACCGATCCAGGACGAGCTCATTGCAAGAACAGAGTATGCTGCTTGCTGATTGATAGGGCTTACACGCTGTAAGTTCTCTGCTATACCGTTTCCCAGCCGACGGGGGTATCCCCCCTCTTTTTCCCCCGCCGGCAAATTTAAAACTTTGCATTAAACAATTAATGTATGGAGGTGCTGGTAATGTCTCAGGAAGAAAGGAAGAGTTTTTATGGCTGGGTTATCGTGGCCACAGCCTTTACAGTAATCTTCCTTCATTTAAGCATCAGGGGTTCCTTTGCGGTCTTTCTGAAACCCATGGTCAAGTCACTGGGCTGGTCAACCGCGGCAGTGGCTTTAGGACTCTCAATTTTTATGTTCTTCTACGGGATTACCGCATTCTTTGCCGGTCGTATGGTTGACAAATACGGCCCAAGATGGGTTATCTTTATCCACGGCTGTCTGCTGGGATTGGGCATGCTTCTTTCGAGCTTTGCACGGCTGCCGTGGCACTTCTACCTTACCTACGGTGTCATGGGAGGGATCGGCGCAGGTGCCCTCTATGTGCCTCCAACTGCGATGGTTCGAAAGTGGTTTATGAAGGACCTAGGACGTGCCCTTGGACTTGCGGTTGCGGGAGCAGGTCTGGGATTCTTTATAGCACCTATTGCATCAATGTACCTGATTCAGTCTCTATCCTGGCAGTTTGCCATGAAAGTTTTCGGCATCATAATCATATGCGGTATTGCCATAGCCACAATCTTCATGCGGGGCAACCCGGAAGAAATGGGACTAAAGCCTTACGGTTACGAGGAAATGTTATCGGCTCAGAAGGCCAGTGGAGCAGGAGTAGCTATGAGCTGGTCGCTCGGGGAAGCTATCAAGACATCGGCTTTCTGGGTGATAGTAATTATGTATTTTTGCAGTAACCTGGCGGAATATATAGTTTTTTCCCACGCCGTCAATTATGTTGTCACCGATCGAGGGTTCAACCTGCGAACCGCCACCTTTATCTACTCTATCATCGGTCTCTGCTTCCTCTTCTTCGGGCCGATTGGGGGTGCCATAGCAGACCGCCTGGGTGCAAAACTGCATAACGAGTTCCTGGGCAGGAAGATAGTGTTGACCGTAGCTTATACAACTGTAGCAATAGCTTCGGCCTGGCTCTCATTTGTAAAGACCCCTTGGATGTTTGTCATCTACGTTTTCCTCTACGGAATACCGTTTGGAGTTTACATCCCAAGCGTGGCAGCATATGTGGGGACGACCTTTGGGCGTGCGGCGATGGGTACCATCTGGGGTTTGACTACGGTCTTCGGAGTGGCTTTAGGCTGCGGACTCGGTCCCTACATCGGCGGTGCCCTGCGTGATGCTACAGGGAATTACCAGGCGGCTATCTGGCTGGCATTCGCAGTTTACGTTTTGGCTGCGATCATGGCCCTCTCTGTCAAGAAACCTCAAAAGGCTACGGCTGCTGAAGCGAAAGCCGATAAAGCTGCAGCATAAGTACCATTTCTAGTGGATACAACGGGGCCCAAAAGGGCCCCGTTTTGAAAAAGGACAACTCCAGGGTGTTGCACGGTGCTACCGGATACCACCGTGGCCGGCCTTTGAAAATAAACTTAAGAGAAAAAAGCGTTGATTAATTTAAGTGTCCTGGAAGTACAAGTAAGAGAAGGAGAGGAGAAGGACAATGGCTGAAATGAAGAATATACAAGGTATTGTATTTGATGTCCAGAGTTTTTCGGTTCACGATGGGCCCGGTATTAGGACATTGATATTTTTAAAAGGGTGTCCGTTAAAGTGCATGTGGTGCGCAAACCCAGAGGGGCAGCGTCTTTTCCCGGAAATACGCTACCACAAGCAAAACTGCAGGGGTTGCCTGATGTGCGCTGAAGCTTGTCCCAAACAAGCCATAACCGCAGCAGCAAATCCCCAGCCCGGAAGCGCCATGATCAACATAGACAGAACAAAATGCGAGTCCTGCATCGAGATGGAATGCAAGGATGCCTGTCCTTACAATGCCATGCAGATTACCGGTAAATTGATGTCCGTTACTGATATTATGAAAATAGTGCAAAGAGACAGGCCTTATTTCAGAAATGACGGGGGTGTTACCCTGTCCGGCGGAGATCCCTTTGTCCAGAGTGACTTTGCACTGGAAATTTTAAAGGCATGCCACTCGGAATATGTCCATACTGCGGTAGAATCATCCATGTTTTTTCATTTTGACCTTCTGGAAAAATATATACCTTATATAGACTTTTATCTCTGTGATATTAAACACATGGATTCCGAAAAACACAAGGAACTTACAGGAGTTCCCAACGAATTGATTCTTCATAACATAGCCAAACTGGCAAAAATTGATAGCTCCAAAGTTTTGATCCGAGTTCCGGTGATCACGGGTTGTAATGATGACGAGGAAAATATGGTAGAAACTGCTAGGTTTGCAAAGGAAAACGGTTTGACGAGGATCAACCTCCTACCTTATCATAAGCTAGGCATCGTAAAGTATGAGCAACTCGGTAAGGAATACCTGATGCCAGAAGTCGAGACACCGGACCAAGAAAAAATGGAGCACCTGCGACAGGTAATTCAGGATCAGGGCGTGACTTGTGTGGTAGGTTGATGGTTGCCTGTGAGTTGCAAGGCTGCCAGCCAACCAGATAGACTGGCCGGCAGGGATCCTGAAGAATCCCTGCCGGATGGAAAATCGACATACCGGTAGTAGAGGAAGGAATGTTATCCGTGCATGTACTGGTCGTTGAAGATAATAGCTCAAATATGGAATTAATAGTCGAAGTACTGGAACTGGCCGGCTTCCATGTTGTACAGGCCTTTACCGTCGAGGAAGCCATGCAAAAGCTCATCGAGGGAGGTATCGATGTGGTTATAGTGGATATTTCCCTCAAGGGAGTTGATGGTTTGTTTCTGACAAAACAAATTAAGAGCAAACCGGAATGGAGATCCCTGCCTGTAGTGGTGGTTACGGCCCACACAACCGATGTTAGCAGGCAGCACGCCTGGCAAGCGGGTTGTGACCGTTACATCACCAAGCCCATCGATATCCATACTTTCGCTGGCGAAATTCTCGCCCTATGCAAGGCAAACCCCCTAAAAAAACAACAATCTTGTTGTGACAACAATGAATAGAATTCCTCTTCAGTTCGGTTTCTTAAAAGTTGCCGGGAAGATTGATATTTTTTAAAGAAGAAGTTATTGCCTTTACCACTTCGCGCAGGGAAGCAGTACCTGTTGCAGGATTTGTGAAGGTTAGAGTAAAATGTTATTGTAAAAAGCAAACGTTTCTTCCCTGGGAGAAAAGGGGGTAAAGCCTTTAAAATGACCCAAGAGAACATTACTCATCCCGAAAAACAGGAACGTTCCCTTCCCTTACTCCCCTTGCGGGGACTTTTAGTTTTTCCGTATATGGTTATTCATCTTGACGTCGGGCGCGAGAGATCGGTAAGCGCCATTGATGAAGCCATGCTGGCAAACCGCCAGATCTTTTTAGTGACCCAAAAAGAAGCTCAGACCGACGAGCCCAAGGAAGACGACATCTACCAGGTAGGAACGGTTGCGGAGATCAAGCAGCTTCTGAAGCTGCCCGGAGGCACCTTCCGGGTGCTTGTTGAGGGCATAAGCCGGGGGAGAATCAAAAAATTCCTCTCCGTGGATCCCTTTATGAAGGTGCTTGTGGAGGAATACCGGGAAACCTGCGAGAAAACCCCTGAAATAGAAGCCTTGATGCGAAACGTCATCTCTCAATTCGAGCAGTACGTCAAGGCAGGGAAAAAGATTCCTCCGGAAACGGCCATTTCCATTGTTTCTATTGAGGATCCCGGGAGACTGGCGGATATCATAGCTTCCCACATAAACCTGCGGGTGGCCGATAAGCAGGCCATCCTGGAGGCCTTCGATGTCAAGGTGAGGCTGGAGGTTTTAACCGAAATCCTCTACCGGGAGATAGAGGTGCTGGATCTGGAAAAGAAGATCAGCCTCCGGGTCAGGAAACAGATGGAGAAGACCCAGAAGGAGTATTACCTGCGGGAGCAGATGAAGGCCATTCAAAAGGAGCTGGGTGAAAAGGACGAGCGCCAGGCGGAAGTGGAGGAGCTCAGGGAGCAGATCGCCAAAGCCCACTTCCCCAAGGAAGTGGAGGAAAAGGCTTTAAAGGAAGTGGAGCGCCTCGAAAAAATGCCGCCGATGGTTGCCGAGGCGGTGGTCGTCCGGAATTACATCGACTGGCTGCTGGCCCTGCCCTGGGCCAAGGAAACCCGTGACAGGTTGAACCTGGAAAAGGCCGAGCAGATCCTGGAAGCGGATCACTACGGCCTGGAAAAGCCCAAGGAGAGGATTCTGGAATACCTGGCGATCCGCAAACTGGCTACCAAGATGCGGGGCCCCATCCTCTGCCTGGTTGGGCCGCCCGGCGTCGGGAAAACCTCCCTGGGCAGGTCGATCGCCCATGCCCTCGGCCGCAAATTCGTTCGGATTTCCCTCGGCGGTGTTCGAGACGAGGCCGAGATCCGGGGGCACCGGCGGACCTACGTGGGCGCACTGCCCGGACGGATCATCCAGGGAATGCGGCAGGCGGGAACCAAAAATCCGGTTTTCCTGCTTGACGAAGTTGATAAGCTGAGTTCCGACTTTCGCGGCGATCCCAGTTCGGCCCTCCTGGAGGTGCTGGACGCCGAACAGAACCACAGCTTCAGCGATCACTACATCGAAGTCCCCTTCGATCTTTCGAAGGTGATGTTCATTACCACGGCGAATGTGGAGTACAACATCCCGCGTCCGCTGCTGGACAGGATGGAGGTGATCAGGATCCCGGGCTACACGGAAGAGGAAAAGCTGCAGATCGCCCTGCGCCACCTGATTCCCAAGCAGCTGAAGGAACACGGCCTGAAAAAACACCACCTGCAGATTTCGGAGAATGCGATCCGCGGCATCATCCGCCAGTACACGCGGGAGGCGGGTGTGCGCAATCTTGAAAGGGAAATTGCCGCCATTTGCCGGAAGACGGCGCGGGAGGTTGTTAAAGACAAGAACTACCAGGTTAAGGTTTCTGCCGCAAAGCTGCCCGCCTTCCTGGGAATACCCCGTTACCACTACGGTACCATTGAAAAGGAAAACGAGGTCGGTGTGGCCACCGGTCTGGCCTGGACCGAAGTAGGCGGCGAGGTGCTCAGCGTGGAGGTAAGCGTATTAAAGGGGAAGGGAAACATCACCCTGACCGGCAAGCTGGGGGATGTAATGAAGGAATCCGCCCAGGCGGCTTTCAGCTACGTCAGGTCCCGCGCCGGCGAACTGGGGATATCTGAGGACTTCTACGAAAAGGTGGATATCCACGTCCACATCCCGGAGGGTGCCATTCCGAAAGACGGCCCGTCGGCGGGCATCACCATGGCAACCGCCCTGGCATCGGCGTTGAGCGGGCGCCGTACGAGCCGGGAGGTTGCCATGACCGGTGAAATTACCCTGCGCGGCAGGGTGCTTCCGGTCGGCGGAATCAAGGAAAAGGTGCTGGCGGCCCACCGGGCCGGCGTGAAGAAGGTAATCCTTCCCGAGGACAACAAAAAGGATCTTGAAGAGATCCCCGCCAATGTTAAAAGGCACCTGAAGTTCGTGCTGGTCAAAAATATGGATGAGGTTTTAAGGGAAGCCCTGATTCCCGTCGAAGCGGATAAGACCGTGCTAACAGGAGGAGGCACCGCGTAGAATAGGGAAGAGGGGGGGATACGAATTGATGATAAGGGATACCGGAAAGAGAGGTTACCCTCCGCTGCAGGCGGGGCTGGCAACCTCTCTTTTTCTTGTCGCTTCCGGCTTTGCCGGCGCCCTTTGCTGGGCTCTGATATCACCCGGGAGGGTTGTCTGCCTGAGTTCTTTCGCCGGATTGTGGCTGGTTCTGGCCTGCTTCGGTGGAGGGCTGGCCGCAGGGGTGCTGGGAAGAATCGGGACCTGGCCGCGGGCGGGTGGGATCGGGCTGGTCGTCGGAACCATGGTGTTGCTGGGACTCCGGTGGATCTCCCCGGGGAGCCTGGCGGTGCGGGAGATCGCCGCCTGCCTGTTGGTCCCGGCGGTCATCAGCTCTCTGGGAGCTTTGGCCGGTGCGAACTTGCTGGTGCGCCGGGCTTGTGCCAGAGCCACTCTCAGGCGTGGCAGTTTATAATCCCATCGCCCGGCTGACGAGAGTATGAAAAAGTAACCGGTGGTCTACATTGCGGCGGGCAGCCCGCGGCTGCTCCCGTCACCGTTGAGCAACTCCTGGCGATAACCGGCGGCGAGTTCTGCAATCTGTGCGGCGCGGCCGTTGCGGCAGATTTATAGTCGGTTGCGAAGACAGCGCCGAGGCCCAAAAAATTTTTCTGCAGCCCATGTAAGACAACCGGGGCTCCTTCGTATAATCTTTGGACATAAAAAACGGAGGGGTCTTTTGTGAACCGGAAGTGGCTGATGGTTGTCTGTGCGGCGGTGGTGGTGCTGGGCACCTTGGCGGTTAGGTGGAGGGTTACCGCTTCGGGGATGGACGGAATGCCCCCTGCGGGGCGCGTGGCCTGGGTGGCCGAGGGAAAGCTCTGGGTGAAAGATTTGCCGGACGGGAGGGCGAGACAACTGGCCGCCGGGGAGAATATTTCCCGCCCCGCCTGGTCGCCGACGGGCAGGTGGCTTCTCTTCCGCCGTGGAGAAGACCTGTGGCTGGTCGGGCTTAGAGACGAGCGGCCCCATCTCGTGACCCGCAAGGTAGGGCAATTCTCATGGTCTTCCTCGGCGGATGTCTTCGCCTTTACCACGGCAGGGGACGAACTCCTCGCGGGTTCACCCGAAAGCGAAAAACCCCGGGTTCTGGTCAAACGGGAGCCTGGTGTCGACCTCGGGCGCATTGCCTGGTCGCCGGATGGTAAGTGGGTAGCCTTTGAAAAGCAAAAGATAGAGCCGGGTACATCTCCCTCAGCCGGCATTTGGAAGGTGGAGGTCGCTGCGGGCACCGTAAAGAGGGTGTACAACACGGGCCTCAGTCAGGACGAGGTGGAAAGGCGTTTCGGGAGCGTGCCGCGGCTAGCCGGCTGGTCTCCCGATGGACAAATGGTTGTGTTCTGGCTGGGGCCGCTGTCGGCATCAATCGAAGCCGATGGCCTGCCCCTTTACCTGGCTCCGGCGGGCGGCTGCGAGGAGCCGCAGCCCCTGGCCGGGAATGAGCCTGACTCCTGGGAAAATGCCGTCTTGGTGCGGCTGGATTCTCTCGCGGCTGGGGCAAGCCGGGACCGGCTGGCGTTCATTTTCGGCGGCGGGCGGGAGACGTGGACCAACAAGCGGCTCGCTGTGTACAACATCCGGACCGGCAAGCTTATTCCCATTACCGGAAGGGACCAGGCGGTGGTGAACGCCGTCTGGTCACCGGACGAAAAGCTCCTGGTCTACAGTGCGGGGCCGGAAATCAAGTCAGCTGAGAGGGAAGCATATGACCGTTGGGCGCGCCGGGCTCTGGCCGGGAGGCGCCTCTGGGCGGTAGACGTCGACGGCGGCAGGGCGCGCCAGTTCACCAACGACACGGCCTACCGCGACGAGCGACCGCTTTTTTCGGCCGACGGCCGGCACATACTTTTCGTACGGCTGGACGGTGAGAACTGCGCCAGTTTGTGGCTGGTGCGGCCCGACGGCAGCGGCCTGCGGCAGGTGGTGGAAAAGATCGGGCCCCTGACGGGGGAATTCACCTTTGGCTATTACGGCGCCGTAGCCTGGGAAGACATGTTCGCCTACTGGCCGGGCATTGCCGACGCCGAGCTCATTAATGCCGCGAAGGGCACGCCGGAAGCGAAGAAACTCCTGGCGAAGTACCCCTGGGCGCAGATCGTCGTTGTCCGGAGCGGATCCCCGGCGGTAGATTTCCGGGTCGACAAGCTTGAAGGTGATGATAAGCCCGGGCCCTACCTCCGGTTGCGGGTCCTTATCGACCCGGACACCGTTGCCCCGGCCGGTCGGTTTCTCGACCTGAACGGCACGGTGGTCAGGAGGGACATTGTGCGCCTCCTGGACGAGGAGACGTGTTTCGGGTCCAGGCTGCCCTACCTGAACCCGGCATACGGAGTGTACCTTGAATTCCCGCGGCACTGGCGGCCGCGCCCGGGTTACGAGGCGGCGGGTGTTCCGTTAAGCTACGGTGGCGACGATGGCTTCTTCCTGGTAAATGCGATGAACGGGGAGGGCTGGACGCCAGAGGAGGTGGCGCGGCACGAGGCTTCCCACAAGCTGAAGCCCTACGGTGAAAGGCCGCGGCTGGAGAAAACCACGGTCAACGGGAGGGAAGGGTATTTCGTCATTCCCTCGCCGGAGCTGGGCGCGGGGGCCGGGGCCTGTTATGTAGTGCGCTACCCGCGGCCCGTGGCGATTATGGGTGAGAAATACCACTACTTTATCCTGTGTGCGGACGCAAAGCACATCCGGGATCTCGCCGCCTCGCTGCGGTTTATAGATGGGGAGGGGCGAGGGTGATAAGAAATATAGTGACCTTTCAGGGTTCCAGCCGGGTAACACCTTCCAGTTTGTCGAAGTCTCTGTCATAAGAATAAATCTCGCTCTGCTTGCGGGCAAGCATCTGCGCGGCGATAACAGCATCGGTCCAATCGAGGTTCTTTTCTGCGTAAAGTTGGAGGGCCTTTTGAGCCGTTTTCTTGCTCGAAAAGCGCAAGCTACGCAGGTTGAGAATGGGGATGAGCAGCTCACGGATCTGTTGCTTAGGCTGTTTATAAAATTTTTCCAAGGTCCAGATGATATCTGCCAGGACAAGGTCGGGCAGCCAGACCTCTTCGGTACCGGTTTCAACCCGCTTTAATAGCTCAGCGCAGCGGTTTGCCTGCTCCGGAACATCATCAGTCAGAAAGCGGAGGATAACATTAGCGTCGAGTGCGCGCACTTTTCTCACGGCTGCGTTCCTCCATTGCTTTATGGCGGGCGGCTTTAAAATCCTGCGGCGCTGAAACTTTAACGGCGCCTTTGAGTGCCTCGATTCCCCCTTCGACGGGGAGAATCCGGGCGGCATCCTTCTCGACCACGAACCGGACCCGCGCCCCGGGATGGAGGTTCAAAAGTTTTCTGACCTCGGCAGGCAGGGTAATCTGGCCTTTTTTTGAAATCTTGGCGAACACTAAACTTTACCTCCATCAGACGAAAGGTTTACTTTTTGTGTATTGTAAAGCAAAACCTCTAGCTTGTAAAGCATCTTCTAGCGGCAAATCTACAAGAAAAAGCAGTTAGGCTGTTTAATGTTTCTCGCCTGTCTCCCAAGGTATCATCTGAGCCTTATGTCAATAGCATCCTACTTTCGACACTGTTCGACAGAGTTTTTCTTGACGCTTTTTCTGGAAAATGGTCCAATTGGATCTGGTACGGAGACAAGCCGCGCCTGAGGGGCATCTGCCGTGCGGGACGCGCAGGCCATAGGTAATGATGATGTCTGCCGGAACAGGAAAGAGAGGTGATCGCACAGGAATTTGGGAGCCACCTCTTATTAGAGTTAGGTGGCCGCCAGCTGTGTTAATCAACTAATGATAAGGAGAGGAGTCGAGTGCGTAAAGTTGTTTTAATCTTACTGGTTCTCCTGTTTTCGGTTTGCGCGGGCGCTTCCCTGGCTTTGGCCCAGCCGCTGGACAGGGGAGAACTGCTGGGTGTCTTTCCGCAAGCACCTGACTTGAATGAGCCGGTCGCCCGGGGCGCCTTTGGAGCCATGCTGGTTAAAGCGGCCAACCTGCCGGCCGTAAGTGGACAGGTTTACCGGGCCAAGGACGTGGATCCGGGAAGCTGGTACGCTCCGGCCCTGGCCACTCTCCGGGAAAGGGGGATTATGGCCGGGTATCCCGACGGCACCCTGCGGCCCGGCCAGGCCGTAACGGGGGCAGAAGCAGCGGTGATGGTGGCCCGCGCTCTGGGTTTGTTCGGCACCCCGGGCCAGCCTGAAGCCGGTCCTTTAAAGCCAGACCACTGGGCCAGTTCGCTGTACAACTGGCTGGTGAACCAGGGGTTGGTTTCCGCCCGGTCCGATCCGGAAGGTGCGCTTACCGTGAGAGAAGCGGCCGATTTCCTGGCCCGCGTCTTCGGCAGCGACCCGCAGGCGGTGGACATTGTAGAAAAAAGCGGGCGGGCGCAGGCCGGCGTCAAGGCCATGCGTTTCAAGAGCAACATAGACATGCTCATGCAGCCCCGCGCCGGGATGGCCGGCCAGGTGCCCGTGCTAAGCGGATTGCTAAGCGGATCGGGACAGATAAGCACGGAGCTGGTTCTGCCGGCCACCATGCACCAGGTTGCCCGGTGGCGGTTTGAGGCCGCCGGAGGCCCTGCTGCAGAGGGCGGGCGGCTGCCAGAGCTGGAAATGGAGCAGTACCTGGTGGGCGGAAAGATGTACATGAAAATGACCGACCCGGCCACCGGCAAAGCCGAATGGATGCGCCTGCCGGAAAATGCCCTCCCGGACCTGGAGGCGTTGATGAAAGAGAGTCTGGAAGCCGGTAAAATGGGCGCCGGGGGGATGCCGGAGGGGTTGAAGCCCTATTTTCACTACCAGCTCCTGGGTACCGCAGAGAAGGACGGCCGCAAAGTATTTGAGATCGGCTACTACGGGCGGATTGACGACCTGGCTGCCTTCTTCAAGCTGGCTGTGCCCGAGTCACTGCGCGGCACCCTGGACGGGCTGCAATTTGAGCGCTTCTTGGGCGAGGCCGGGAAATTAGTCAGGTCCATCTCCTACTGGGGGAGGGACTACATTAACGCCGACGACTATTTGCCCTGCGGTGGCGAGGTAAGAACAGTGTTGTCTTTCGCCGACCGGTTCCAGGGTGAGGTAGTGCCGTTTGAGCTGATCGAAATGCGGATGCGGGTGGAAGAATGCGCCTACAATGAGCAAATCAAGATCGAGCTGCCGCCCGAAGCCCTGCAGGCCAGGGAAATGCCGCAACCCCAGGAAGAAACGACCGGCAGGTGAGTGGGGCGGCTGTTGGCATACTGAGCCGCGCGCTCGTTGTGGCTGGCTCCGGTTACTTGCCGGTATACGCTTACTGCAGGACCGGAGCCGTAATTTTTCGGTCTGGAGTCAGGCGCGGCCTGGCCCTGCCCTTGCGCTCAAGGTACAGTATACGCTTGGGTACCCGGCGGCGAAGGTAATTCAGCGCCGGAAAGGCCCGTCACCCGCGGCGAAGCGATAATCCATGCTGGTCCGCGTCCTGGCCGCGCGCCAGCTGGACGGCATCGAAGTAGATATCGCTCCCCACGGCCGGGTGGTCGGCTACCGGTGCGGGCGGGAACAGGAAGAGCTTATCAGCCGGAGGCAGGAGAAGATGAGTTACCAGTTAAGTTATCTCGACGTACTGAAGGCGGATTTTTTACCACTAGATCCCCTTGATACTTTACTGATAGCGGGTGTCTTCATCGGCATCCCTTTTCTCACCATCTGGGGGCTGAAAGCGGCAGGCGAGTGGCGCAGGCGCTGGTGGCTCCTGCCGGTGACCATCGCTTTCCTCTTGTTTATATTGCTTCTGACAAGCCTGCCGCAGGCGGGATCGGGCTGGCGGCTGACGGACGGAGGGCTCGAACTCAAGGCGTGGCCGCTCTCCGCCATGCTCGACCTGAAGGGGACGCGGGCGGCGCTGGTGGAAAGCTCATCCCCGTGGCGGCCGGTAGTGCGAACGAACGGCTACGGCACAGCGGGGCTCACCACCGGCTGGTGCAAACTCGCCAACGGCAGGAAAGCGGTGGTGTTCTGTCACCTGCGCCCGAGCCGGATGGTGGTGCTGGAGTCGGAAGGCCGCTATTATGTGCTGGCCCATCCGGGCGCGGAGGAACTCTATCGCCTGTTGCTGGCCCGGGGGGTGAAGCGGGATGCCCTTTAGATTCAGAATTGCTCCCCCGGACGGCACGACCAGGGTGGTAACCCTGGGCACGTTATTGCTGCTCGGCGGCCTCACCTTTTGGATCTGGATCGTGTCCGGGGAAGAAACAGAAGCCCTCATCTTTACCCTCTTCCTGGTTTGGGGCCCGCTGGCTGTGACCTTGCTTTTTGCGCCCCGCGGCTACCTGGTATCCCGGGAGGGAATTGTTATCCGCCGGGCGGTTGGTTCGTTTACCATCCCTGCTGCGGAAGTCGAATCGGTTGAGCTCGTTGGCAGGGTGAGGCCGGGGATAAGGCTCTGGGCGTCCGGCGGGCTTTTCGGCTGGTTCGGCCTCTTTACCTTGAAGGACGGGGGCACGGCGAAAGTCTACGCCACCCGCTGGGAGCGGATGGTGCGGATCAAGACCCGCCGGGAGATTTACCTTCTATCCCCGGCGGAGCCGGAAGCCTTCACGGAAGCGGTACAGAGGATGGTCCTGACTCAAGCAAAGTAGCTGAAAGGGACTGCGGGCCCGGCTTTGCGGCACTGCGGGTTAGTGGTGCTACCCGGCGCGTCCGGTGGCGCGGGCTGCAATTGAAGACCGCGGGAGCGACCGTGATCTGGGGGGTGTTGACCCGGTGAGAAAAAAGCTGATCCTGGGGATAAGTTTACTGCTGGCCGCAGCCGGAATCGTGCTGGCGACGCTCTTCCTGCCGGTGGCGGTGGGGACGGGGACTGAGGAACTGCGCGCGGTACGGCTGGGGCGCCCTTTCTGGTTTGGAGCACAGGGTTATAACGGATAGTGAAAATTGTTGATTTAGGTTATGATGAAAGTACAGGAGGTGAAGTATGATGAAACCTCTTCAGGTAGATTTACCCGATAAGTTGGCGGCGGAGATTGCTGCGCTGGTGCAAGCGGGCTGGTTTCGCAGCGAGGATGAGGTTGTGCGCCTGGCGCTTTTGGAGTT
>DULK01000085.1 GCA_012840385.1 Syntrophomonadaceae bacterium | reverse complement strand
TTTGCAGCGAGGCCAAACGCGGCGTTTGACAGAAGCAGTTCGCAACTTGTTACGCAGCATCCCAGAGCTGTCCCGAAGCGAGCCGTCGTCCTGTCCGGCCTGGAATCGGGAGTCGAGCGGTAGACCGACGGGTGTATTCGATGTATTTTCAGGGCAGCGGGGAGGTGACCGTTTTTATGTTGGGTGTTGCAGGACTGCCTGTTACCGGGATTACAGGTGCCCCGGCGGGTGCCGGAGAGAAGATGGGGGTGCCTGCGGATAAAAACAGGGAACTGGAAGACAAAAGGCTTAGAGAAGCGTGCCAGCAGCTTGAGGGCGTTTTCTGGCACCTGCTGTTGAGGTCGATGCGGAAGACGATACCGGACGGTGGGTTCCTCGGCCAGAGTTCCGAGGAGAGGATCTACCAGGACCTGCTGGACGAACAGTATGCCATGCTGCTGGCCGGGCAGGATAAGGCCGGGATCGGCAGGATCCTCTACGAACAGCTGCGCGGGAGAGGATAGTTATTTATGAAGAGATTATGTGGATTTACCGTTCTGGTGGTCTTCGCCCTGGTTCTTTTTTCTGCCGGGGCGGCTTTGGGAGCGCCTGACCTTGAGGTAACGTGCAACGGAGACAGGGTTGATGACGGCGATGATCTTTTGGTCAGCGAGAAAACGGTGAACGTTTCTGTTTATGACCAGGATGGTGAGACGAACAGTCTCTTGATCAATGGAAAAACCGCAGCGACAGTAGCGGGAAAGGTTTATACCTGGAGCAAGAATATCTCACTTGTCCCCGGAGTCAATAAGATTGCAATCGAGGCCAAATGGAGCGGGGGCTCCTCCGAGGAGTTCACTTTTTACGTCAAGCGCGCCGACACCCCGGTGCCCGGGTTAAGCTATCACGTCCCTTCGCTCCCCGCATCCGGGAAGTTGGAAGGACTGAACAAGGCTTTTGTGCTGACCTATTCGAGCAGTGTCCTGGTTGATGAGGATGGGGATATTGTGGACGATCAGGGTGTCGATTTTGAGATCTGCAGCGCTCCCTCGGACCCGGACGAACGCCGGCCGGACGGCTATCACCTCCTGGCCAGCCCGAATTTTCCCTACGTGCTGCGGATCCAACCCGAGGACCCTGACGCCAGGTTCGTCCGGCCCGGCCAGCTCACTCTGCCTTACGACCAAAATATCAGTGCCACCCAGGCGGATCGCCTGGCCATCTGGTACAGTCCGGACAACGACTGGAACGATAGTGACAATGTCAACCTGGGTGGATACACCGACCCCGGTAAACATACGGTGACAGCTTCCTTACCGCTTGGTGGGGAGTGGGATGGCTATTATGCTGTGTTTCTATCCCAGCGGGAATTTCTGGAATTTACCGACCCGGTCGGGAGTGCCATGTCCTGGGCTTACTCACCGGTTGTGTGCCTGTACGCAAAAGGAATCGCCGAGCCGAACGACCAGGGGCCGGTACCTCTCGAAAGGAATAGGAAAAAAGTAATCTCTGCAGGCTGGTTTGGACTGAAAAATGACGATAATACCCAGAAGAGCGTAACTCGGCTGGAATTTGCTACCATGATGGTTAAAGGCCTCGGATTCCCACTCCTGGAAAAGCCGGGACGGTACGAGGAGGTTTTCAGGGATGTTCGCAGCTGGGACGAACCCTCCGACAGCAATTACTTCGGGCAGTACTACCCCGGCTCCAATTACTATAAGCCTTCCCTCGTTCAGTACGTGGAAACAGCGGCAAGGAACGGTATTGTCTCCGGGTACCCCGACGGCACTTTTGGCCCAATGAGATCTCTGACGCGCCAGGAAGCAGCGGTGATCCTGGCGCGCGTAGCAGGGTTGAAATTGCCGGATGATGACCAAAAGACGGTACAGGACCTGCAGAGGACCTTTGGAGATTCCGGCGCCATCGCTTCCTGGGCAGCGCCCTCTGTGTATGCTGCACAAAAGGCGAAGCTGATCGTCGGAATGCCGGACCCCGATTCCCAAAAAATGGTCTTCAAACCAGATGATCCCCTTTCAAGGGCTGAAGCCATCAGCCTTGCCTATCGTTTGCTGAAAAAACTCAAAAAGATCTAGCATCTTTCTCACCAGAGAAGCGGAGCCCCGGATTGCTCGGTCCGGGGTTTATATTTGCGTGAACACCAGTGGAAACAATAACATATTTTATAGTAATTGCCAGTAGTGTTATTTACCGTCAGCAGTGAAGAAACGAAGGAACCCGCTAAAGTATAAATAACTGCACAGGGTCATAGTTATGGAATAAGGACGCACGGGGGGAGGGGAAGAGATGCCGCAAACGGGACAGCAGTTGATGCTCTCAAACCGGGAAAAGCTAGAGGCGACGGGTGTGCAGCAGGTTGTCAGTTTTGATGACAGGGAGATCGTCCTGGAAACGCAGATTGGGGTTCTGGTTTTAAAGGGGGAGGGAATGAGCATAACCCATCTGGATCTGGGGGCCGGCGAGCTTGTGGTGCAGGGGCTGCTTACCTCTTTGGAATACAGCGAGGACAGGGGTAAAAAACTGAAAGCAAAGGGTAAGAACATCCTCGACCGCCTTCTCAAATGAGCGGAGTAGCCCGGGAATTTATTGCCCTGTTTTTAAACCTGATCATCGGAATGGGGATCGGGGTTATTTTTGATGGCTATCGCTTCCTGCGCAATTATACCCGGCCCGGCTGGTTTTTGACCCAGGTGACCGACTTATTGTTTTGGGTAGTCTGTGCCGGGCTTGTCTTTGGCCTTTACTTTTCCCTGATGGAAGGGGAAGTGCGTTTAACCACACTCCTCATCATCCCGGTCGGGATGGCCCTGTATTTAAAGTTGGTCAGCCACCGGGTGCGGAGGCAGCTTTACCAGTTCTTTTTCCTGCTGGGAAGATTCTTTCGGGGCTGCCTGCGGGTCCTTCTGTTTTGTTGGTGGCTGATCCTGCTTCCCTTCAGGTTTCTCAAGTATGCGTTTGTCTTCGTGTTTCAAACCATGCTTGGTTTGCTTCGCCTTTTTCTTCTGCCCCTTCGGCTGCTGCTGCGCCGGCTGCGGCGCAAGTTCCGGGAGTTCTGGAGGCTTATAAGGAACCGCCGGCCGCCTCAAACCCCGCCTGCCTGACCTGCCCGTACTCGCCTAATCTTTTAGGCGGGGAAGGGCTATCTTATTGAAATTTCTCCCGTCTGAAGAAGGATTTTTTATTCCGTTGGAGAAATTGTTTTGTACAAAATATATCCACAAAATGTCCACAATATGTGGATAAGGCGGGGAATACGTGCACCTGGAAATACGCGGGGCGGAAAAGCTCAGTTTTCGGGAAAAACAGGCTGTAGTACTGAAAGAAATGGGAAACAGTAATGAGGAGATCGCAAAAAGAATGGGTGTCAACGCCACAACGGTGGCAACCCTGCTTAACCGGGCGCGGGCCAAGGGCTATGAGGTTGTGATCGTTATCCCGACCACGCTCGGATTGTTTGGGGTGGACGGTGAGGAGGAGGCCTGAGATATGGCGCGCAGGCATAGGAGAGGCTGCTTCAATAAACGACGGTTGCTCGCCTTTAGTCTTTTGGGGCTCGCTTTATGCGCCCTGTTTCTTCCGACCGAGGCCAAAATCCTGAGGATGCAGGGAGAACTGAGGCAGCTCCAGAGGGAAGAAAGGGCGCTCCTGCAGAAGCAACAGGAATTTAAAGAAAAGATCCGTTTTTATTCGAGCGATGCCTATGTCGAGGAAGCGGCCAGGAGGGACCTGGGGCTTGTAAAACCGGGAGAGGTCCTTGTTCTGCCCGCAGTTCCCGGAAAGGTCCAGCCGCCTCCGAAGAAAATGAGCAACTCGCCTTACGGCGACTAGAATAAAGGCAAGGTGTCACCCATGTCCCAACCCGGCAATACATATGCGGCAATAGATATAGGTACCAATTCCACCCGGCTGCTGATCGCCGAAGTGAAAGATGGTAAGGTGCACCCAAAGCTGGCCGCTTTGCGGATGAGCCGTGTGGGAGAAGGGATGGTGAAAGGGGAAGGGCTCCTGCCGGAACCGGTGGATCGGACGATCCGGGCACTGCAGGAGTTTGCCCGCTTGATCGGGCAGCACGGGGTTACCCGCTGGCGGGTGGTGGCTACCAGCGCCGTCCGTGAGGCTTCCAATGCTGCGGAATTCGCTGCAAGGGTGCGGCAGGAAACCGGCCTGCGGCTCGACGTGATCGGCGGCGAGGAAGAGGCCTATTTGAGTTACATCGGTGCCTGCCGTGCCCTGCCGGGAATCGACGGCGGCGTGGTGCTGGACATCGGAGGGGGCAGTACGGAGTTTACCTACCGCGGCCCCGGCGAAGGCCGGGAAAAGGCGCTGCGGTGCCGCAGCATACCTGTTGGAGCCGTCCGGCTGACCGAGCGGCCGCTTTTGCTTAACGACCTTCTTGCCTTAATGAAAGAAGTTCTGGACGAAATCAAGGATCTTCGAATAGATAACATTATCGGGGTGGGGGGGACGGTTACGACCCTGGCGGCGGTGGATCAATCCCTGGCAGTTTACGACTGGGAGCGGGTCCACGGCTACTACCTGTCGCAGGCTGCGGTGGAGAGAATATTGTTCTCCCTCGCTGCAAAGACTACAGGGGAAAGGAGAGAGGTGCCCGGCCTTCAGCCCGAGCGGGCGGACATTATCGTGGCAGGGACCACCATTCTCTGGGCGATCCTGGGCTACCTCGCAGCGCCGGGAATAACGGTCAGCGAGGCCGATATTCTGCACGGGATCATCCTTGAATTAAGCTAACCGTGGAAGGAGACCTCTCATGCATCTTGCCCTTATTCCCCTGTTGTTAGCCCTCGCGGCAGGTATCACGATGGCCCTCCAGGGTTCTCTGAACACCGTCCTGGGTAAGGTCGTCGGGCTGCTCGAGGCCACTTTTTTTGTTCATGTGATAGGAACGGCCGCGCTCGTTGCCCTGCTGTGGTTCGGGTTGGGGCAGGGAAGCCTGGCTCGCTATGCCCAGGCGCCCTGGTACGCTTACCTTGGCGGCATCCTGGGTGTGGCGATCATTTATCTGGTGCAGGCCAGCATCTCTAAGCTGGGAGTGGCCATCGCCACCACCGCAATAGTTGTTGGCCAGGTGTCAACCGCCCTCCTGATCGATCACTTCGGGCTGTTCGGGCTCCGGGAGATTCCCTTCACCTGGTGGAAGCTGCTCGGCCTGATCTTCCTGGCCACAGGAGCGAAGCTGATGCTGAACTGAGGAGCTTTAGCCTGTACTGCCAATAGGCTGTCAGTAGATCATTAGACATGAGCCTTCAGGGAAAACCGGAGGCTTTTAATTTTTTCTGCATAGCAGGGGGCTTTAGCCCCCCATTGCAATTGATCCCGTGTTGCGGAGGCATAAGAAAAATATCTGCCCTGGAAATACGTTTCGGTTTATCCTTGCGCTTGCTTCCGGACTCCGGTTTAACTCGCTTATAACGCGTCGCAGACGGCAGCCGACCGGCTCCTATGACGCCATCCATGGCGCAGAGTCGCCTATCTCCCCCGCACTCAACGGCCCTTTCTCTCGGTAACGGGATAATTAATAACGACCGGTTCTAAATGAACGTTAAAGGGCAGAATTCCCTTTGAGTGCGGGGTCGATTCGGCTGCCGTTAGCTGCTCCTTCGTCAAGGGCGAGTAACAACCTCCGTAGGTCGCTGCGCCAGCAAGGATAAACCGTTTTTCGTTCATCTGTAGGTGCCGCCGGAGGCGGCATGATGGTCTTCCTTGATAATGGCACATATATTTTATTTTGAACAGTCAGGCAGGCCAATTTAGTAGCCGTTTTTCACTGAGGTGAAAAAATGATTTATTTTTTCCTTTGAAAAGGATTTTTTTTCAGCATGTAGAATAAAAAAATCTAACAGTCGCTTTATCTCAATGCCACTGTATCGGCAGTTTTATATGTTTTGTGGGTCAAGGCATGATTTGGTTTATCGTGTACAGCAGATGGCACTGTATGCGACTGAGGTTAAGGGGGGGATCGCAGGGAAGGAAAGTATTTGCATCTGAGACTGGGGGTTGTTAGAGAATTTTAATGGGAGGTGTTTTTTGCCAGTGGAAGCATTTGTGCTCCCGAAGTCGGAGTTAGGCAGCTTTGTAGCCAAATTGAAGGCTGATTACGAAGTCTTCGGCCCTGTGGCGAAGGGTCCAAAATTTGTTTTCGGTCCTGTGGAAAAAGCTGAGGATATGCGGCTCGATTACGATACCACGATCCTGCCGCCGAAGAAATATTTCCATCAGCCGGAACAGGACCTGATGAACTTCAGCGGAGTAGCTGATGTGGCAGAGGGAAAAAAACCGGTCGGCAAGCGGGTGCTCTTCGGCGTTCATCCCTGTGACGTGAACGGTTTGCTGAGCCTTGACAAGGTATTTCTGGGGAGTTACCCCGACCCCTATTACAAGGAACTGCGTGACAAGACGGCCGTAATTGCCTTGAACTGTGTGAAGCCCTGTGAGTATGGTTTCTGCGCCTCGTTCAACACAGGCCCGGAAGCGGACGTCGGGTTCGATCTTTCCCTGACGGATATCGGCGATAAGTTTGTCGTAGTCATCGGCTCTGCCAGGGGAAAAGAAATGGCCGCCGGTCTTGCTCCCGCCGCAGAGGAAGACCTTGTGGCCGGCAAGAGGGCACTGCGCGCCTGCCAGCATGATATGACCAGGCGCATCGATGTCGGCGGTGATCTAGGAGAATTTCTCCATCAAAACTTCGATCACCCGGTATGGATGGAAGAGAAGGAAAAATGTCTTGCCTGCGGTAGCTGCACGGCTGTTTGCCCGACCTGCTACTGCTTTGCCGTGAAAGACATGGTTGACCTTTCCCTGCAAAAGGGCGGACGGACCCGGATGTGGGATTCCTGCATGTTCTACGAATTTTCCCGGGTTGCCCTGGATCACATCTTCATGCCTGACCGGACGGCCCGTCTGAAACAACGCATGTACCACAAACTGACCTACTACCAGCAGCAGTTCAACGCTACCGGCTGCGTGGGATGCGGGCGCTGTGTGGCCACCTGTGTCAAGCATATTGACCCGGTGGATGTCATAAACCGAATCCAGGAAAATCCGCTGCCGGCCAAGGAAGTTACGCTCTACAGGCCTCCGGTTAAGATCGTTCACACCGAAGTGAACCCGTGGGAGCCGCAGAAAGCCGTTATCAAGGCGATCAAGAAGCAGACGGCGGATGTCAACACCTACACCTTCGAATTTGTCGATCCCCAGGTGCGCGATTCTTACACCTACGACAACGGTGTGTTCAACCTGATCAGCATCTTCGGTATCGGTGAGTCGGCCATCTCCATCAGCTCCTGCGCCGATGAGAATACAGGTACCTTTGACCACACCGTCCGCGCAGTTGGTAACGTCACCAAGGCCCTTGCCAAGATGCAGGTGGGGGATGTGGTAGGTATCCGCGGTCCGTACGGTTTCGGCTGGCCGATGGAAGAAATGAAGGGCAAGAACGTGCTCCTGGTCGCCGGCGGCATCGGACTTGCTCCACTGCGCGGTGTAATCAAGTCTATCCAGAAAAACCGCGATCAGTTTGGCAACTTCGAAATCCTGTACGGCTCCAGAACCCCGGACGGGATGCTCTTCACCGATGAATACGAAGAGTGGCGCAAGATCCCGAACACCAGGCTGTACCTGACGGTGGACTACGTGCCGCCGGGTGTGGAATGGGGACACAACATCGGGGTTGTAACCACATTGTTTGATAAGATGACCTCCCGCAAGGAAAACACCATTATGATCACCTGCGGCCCCGATATCATGATGAAATTCGTGGTGCTGGATCTGCTGAAGAGAGGCTGGAGTCCGGAGCAGCTCTACGTTTCCCTTGAGCGCCGTATGAGCTGTGGTATCAAGAAGTGCGGAAACTGCCAGATGGGTCCGGTCTTTGTCTGCCAGGATGGTCCTGTATTCAAGTATGCGGATATCATGAACCTTCCCGGCGGGGTCTTTTAAGGAGGTGTGCTAATTGGCGAAGCCGAAAATCGCATTCTTTAAGTTCAGTTCCTGCGCAGGTTGCCAGCTCTCCGTCCTGAATATTGAGCCTGTCCTGCTGGATGTTCTGGGGGCGATAGATATCAGGTACTTTGTGATGGCCAAGCGGGAAAACCATGAGGGACCCTACGACATCGGTTTTGTAGAAGGTGCCGTCACCTCCCCCAAGGAACTGCTTGAGTTGAAGAAAATACGTGAGGAATGCAGCGTTCTCGTGGCAATGGGGACCTGCGCCTGCTTCGGTGGGCTCCCCTCCATCAAGAACTACTCGGGATTTTCCCAGAAAGAACTGGAAGAAAAGGTCTACACCGAACTTTGGGACCTGAAGTCCTTCCCGGCCTACGGTATCGACTACTATGTCAAGGTGGACTACTACCTGCGCGGCTGCGCCATTGATCTGGGCGAACTGGTTACCCTGATCAAGAGCGCCCTGAAAGGTATCCACCCGCGGTTCCGGTTCCACAGCGTTTGCAACGAGTGCAAGATGAAGGAGAATGTATGTCTTTTCCTGACCAAGGGAAAGCCGTGCATGGGATCCGTTACCGCTGCGGGCTGCGGTGCTCTCTGCCCCAGCTTAAACAGGCCCTGTGAAGGCTGCCGTGGGCCTGCGAGCGACTGCAACGCCGCCTCCCTGGCTCGTTCCTTTGTTGAGGACCTCGGTCTTTCTAAGGCTGACGTGGTGCGCAAGTTCCGCAAGTACGCCGGGAACACGCCAGAGTTTAGTAAAGGAGCTGAGGCCGTATGACAGACAGGAGAATCTATGTTGATTATATAGCCCGTACCGAAGGAGACGGTGCGATTGACATCGTCATCGGTCCGAACGGCGAATTGAAGAAGGCCCGCTGGGAGGTCTGGGAGCCACCGCGGTTCTTTGAGGCATTCCTGATCGGCCGGAAGGCCGAGGAAGTTCCCGAAATCGTCCAGCGCATCTGCGGCATCTGCCCGCATGCCCACCACATTGCGGCGGTGCGCGCCGTGGAGCGGGCGATGGGGGTCAAGGTCAGCGAGCAGACGGTTCTGCTCCGGGAGCTGCTGCATTATGCCGACTGGATCATGAGCCATGCTCTGCACGTATACTGCCTGGCCGCGCCGGACTTCCTGGGCTACGAGAGCGTCATCGCCATGGCCGGGAACCCCGACCTGCTCCCGGTGGTCGGCAAGGCCCTGGAACTGAAGCGCCTTGGGAACGACCTGATCGTGCTGCTTTCCGGCCACGAGATCCAGAACAGGACATCGGTGGTTGGCGGCTTTACCGCGGTGCCGGCGAAGTCCGATCTCGAGAAGATCAAGGAGCGCCTGAAGGCCGCCAAGGACTTTGCCTTCGAAACGGTAAAGCTGGCCGCAAAGCTGGCATCTCAACCGCCGTATCCCGACCTCGTCCGGAAGTGCGAGCACGTTGCTCTTCATGACGTCAGGAAGTACGCCATCAACGACGGCCGCCTGGTCTCCACCGAGGGCCTCGATGTGCCCGACTGGGAGTATCCGGTCTGGATCATCGAGAAGCACGTTCCGGCCTGCAACTGCAAGCATGCCATCATCAAGGGCCGCGACTCCTTCCTGGTAGGCCCGCTGGCGCGGGTGAACAACAACTTCGACCAGCTGTCGGCGGACGCCAAGAAGGCCGCCGAGGAAGTCGGCTTCAAGGTGCCGTGCTTCAATCCCTTCATGAGTATAGTGGCACGCGCCATCGAGCTCGTCCACTCCCTTGATGCCTGCGTGACACTGATCGACTGGATCGGAGAGCCTAAGTTCGAGGAGCCAACCTTCGAGTACAAGGCCGGTGAGTCCTACGCCGTCACCGAGGCTGCTCGCGGTATCTGCTGCCACGGCGGGCGGATCGATAAGGACGGCGTCGTCCAGAAGTGGGATATCGTTGCTCCGACTGCACGGAACGTCTACAACCTGGAGAAGGACTTCCAGGAATTCGTTCCGAAGCTTCTCCACCTCTCGGATGAGGAACTGACCCTGAAGTGCGAGATCATGATCCGGAACTACGACCCGTGCCAGTCCTGTGCAACGCACTCCCTGAAGGTCAGGCTTCACAGGGAGCGGTAGATGAAACCGGAAGTTCTCGTCATCGGCTGCGGGAACCTGCTGGCGGCGGATGACGGAGTGGGCCTGCATGTTGTCAGGTCTCTCAAGGAGTGCAAACTCCCCGATGGGGTGAAGGTGATTGAGGCCGGATGTCCCGGCCTCAATCTTCTTGATCTCTGGGATGGTGTCGAGCGGGTGATCCTGGTCGATGCGGTGATGAGCGGTGCCCCTCCGGGTACGGTTCACTGCTTCGACACATCCCTGCTTCCCCCGCGGGAGGTGATGCCCCTCTCCTCCCACGGGATCAATGTCATAGACGCGGTGGAGTTGGGGAAGAAGCTGGGTAAACTGCCGGAGCGGTTGTTGGTCGTCGGGGTAGAGATTGTGACCGAAGAGGCGTTTGTGGAGGAACTCTCCCCCGCAGTGGCGGCCGCAGTTCCCCGGGCGAGAGCCCGCATCCTGGAGGAGATCAAAAAAATGCTGCCGGCCGGATAGGAGGAGTCCGAACCGTGGCTCCTCCTTTTCTCGCGCGGCCGCCTGCAGTAAAGATAGGTCAAGGATAAACGGCAACTTTTTTACCGTCTCCGGCAGTATCATCAGAAGAATAACAATATATAGTTGTTTATCCTTGCAGGCGCAGCGACCTACGGAGGTTGTTATCTCGCCCTTGACGAAGGAGCAGCTAACGGCAGCCGAACTGAGGCATGGATGCCGAAGTAGCCGACTCCGATGCATGGATGCAGCGTAGGAGGCGGTCGGCTGCCGTCTGCGACGAGTCGTAGGGCGAGTTCAACCGGAGTCCGGGAGCAAGCGCAAGGATAAACGGCATCCTGCGCTTGCTAACTGCACAATCATGGCTTAAAATGGACTTGTATTATAAGGCCTGGCAAAACAGGCGATAAAAGATGAACGGCGGGAAGAACATGCACGAGCTTTCTCTTATGGAAAGCGTTGTCAAGCAGCTCCGCGCCAGCGCTGCGGAAAACGATATAAAAAAGATAACCAGGGTTTTACTGGTAGTCGGTAAAATGACCATGGCGGTGCCGGACGCCCTGCAGTTTGCCTTCGAGGTTCTGCAGAAAGAGGATGAACTCATCAAGGACGCAGTTCTGGAGATCAGGGAGGAGCCGGTGCGCTGCGAGTGCAAAGACTGCGGGCATCTCTACGAAGCCCCGAACTATGAATTCCTCTGTCCGTCCTGCTCCGGCCCCAATGTCAAAATAGTCGGGGGCCGGGAGCTTTACATCGATTTTTACGAAGGGGATTAAGCTTATGGTCAAGGTGAGACTGGCAACTCCGGTGCTTCAGGAAAACAACGAGGTCGCCCGGGAGAACCGGGAGCGCTTCCGGAAGCACGGCATTTTTGTGCTGAACCTCATGAGTTCGCCCGGTTCGGGCAAAACGAGCACGCTGGAACGCACCATCGGGCACCTGGCCGGGCGCCTCAGGATGGGAGTCATCGAAGGGGATATTTACACCACAAAGGATGCCGAAAGGATCGAGGCCCACGGGGTCCCGGTGGTCCAGATCAATACGGCAGGCTCCTGCCACCTGGACGCCAGGATGATCAGGCCCGCCCTGGAAGATTTCGACCTGGACGCTCTCGACCTCCTTATCGTTGAAAATGTGGGGAACCTCGTCTGCCCGGCGGAGTTCGACCTTGGGGAGGACGCCCGGGCGGCCGTTTTAAGCGTTACCGAGGGAAACGACAAACCGATGAAGTACCCGCTGGTTTTTCGCCAGTCGGAGGCGGTGCTCATCAACAAGGTGGACCTGCTCCCCTACACCGACTGCGATATCTCCCAGCTGGAAAAGGACCTGAAGCTGATCAACCCGGAACTGCAGCTTTTCCGGGTATCCGCCCGGCTCGACGAGGGGTTCGGGCCCTGGATAGAGTGGCTGCAGAAAAAGGTGCAGGAGAAAAAGCGGGGGGAACCACAGGCCGGTTAACCCTCAAAGGGAAGGGTGGGGTTTTGCAGGCCTCTGCTATAGAGGCCTGTGCTTATTCCCTTAAATTTCGCCGGGTTCCCTGTTATTATTTCCTCGAATATGGCGTTCAGGCGCTGTTGACCAAGATATCTATCAATTGAAACAAGGAGTCACCGCGATGAAGATGAACAAAAAGCTGCTCGGCCTGCTTGGGACAGGACATGCCGTTACCGACATCAACCAGGGGGCGCTCACCGTCATCCTGACCTTCTTTCCCCACCTCAGCCAGCTCCAGGTGGGAGCGGCAATGCTCGCCTTTAACCTCAGTTCCTCGGTGATCCAGCCGCTTTTCGGCATTTTCAGCGACCGCTTCAGGGCCGCCTGGCTGATACCCCTGGGCTGCCTGTTTGCCGGGCTGGGGATGGCCTTCACCGGTTTCACCGGGGGCTATCTCCCCCTGCTTCTGGCCGTCCTGATCAGCGGGCTCGGGGTGGCCGCCTACCACCCGGAGGGTTCCAAGTTCGCCAGGTTTGCCAGCGGGGAGCGCAAGGCCTCGGGGATGTCCCTCTTTTCGGTGGGGGGCAACTTCGGTTTTGCGGCGGGCCCCGTACTGGCCGGGTTGTTTTATAAACTGGCGGGTCTGCAGGGCACGGCGGGTTTTCTGGTACTGAGCGGGATCATGGCCCTGCTTCTCTGGATCAATCTCCCGGCCATCGTGCGCACTCAAACTGCCGACCGGATGCCCGTGGCCGCCGCCGTCGGGCACACCTTTTCCAAAAAGACGCCGGGAGATATCGGGAAGGCGCTTATTCCGGTTTTCCTGCTGGTTCTGGTGGTGATCATGCGTTCCTGGACGCATCTGGGGATTGTCACCTTCCTGCCCCAGTATTACGTCCGCTACCTGCATCACACCCACACCTACGCCGCGGCGGTGGTCTCGCTGTTTCTACTGGCAGGGGCCTTCGGAACCCTGGTCGGCGGTCCCCTCGCCGACCGCTGGGGGCTGAAAACGATGATCATGCTGTCCATGGCCCTGCTCGTTCCCCTCTTGTACCTGTTAGATCACCTGAGGGGTGTGTGGTTGATTTTGATAGTGGCCCTGACCGGCTTCACCATCATTTCCACCTTTGCGGTGACGGTGGTATTCGGGCAGGAACTCCTGCCGCATAATGTCGGGCTCGCCTCCGGCCTGACCCTGGGTTTCGGGATCGGGATGGGGGGTGTCGGCACCACCCTGCTGGGATGGGTGGCCGACCGCTGGGGCCTCCCGGCGGCGTTTCATGTGATGATCATCTTCCCTGTGATCGGCCTGCTGCTGACGATGCTGCTCCCGGGCAGGGAGGAGCTGGCCCGGAGGAATAAGGAACTTGAAATTACTGCTTTCGAAAAGCCTTAATATTTCGCAAAACAGCCTGATTTCAGATTTAAAGAAATTTCAAGGGTGCTTGAGGCATATAGTGAACCAGGAGATGTTGTGACCAATAGTCCTGCTAATAAGATTTATGCATGATTTAAATCGTTACAAATTTCGGATATAATTTATATATATCACGATCGAGGAGGTGTTTGGCTGGATTAAAATCTCCAAATTTTTTCAAGTAAAAAGGCGATGGGGCTCGTCTACTGCTCAATTGAGCTAATAGCTCCTACCATGTATGCAACCATCGGTAGGGGCTTTTTTGATTGTCAACAAGTCCCTCCGGTGCCATTCAATTGGGAAGGAGAGTCTTTATGGAGAACATGTGGCTGATAGCTGCGGAATGGGTGGGTTTGGCCCTTGCCGCCGGGCTGATCGCCGGTTGGACGGGCATATCCGTCTCCCTGATCGAAATAGCTGTTGGTGTCATAGCAGGTAACTTTTTGGGACTGCATACAAATACCTGGGTCAACTTTCTCGCCGGTGTAGGAAGCATATTGCTGACCTTCCTGGCCGGTAGCGAGGTTGATCCGGTCATCCTGCGAACCAAGTTTAAAGAGAGCATTTCCATCGGCGTAGTCTCGTTTCTTTTCCCGTTTCTGGGTGCTTTTGCCTACTCCTACTACGTATCCGGCTGGACGCTCCAGGCATCGGAAATCGCCGGAATCGCCCTTTCCACAACTTCCGTGGCGGTCGTCTATGCGGTTATGGTGGAGACCGGCTTGAACCAGACGGAACTGGGGAAGATCATCCTGGCCGCCTGTTTCGTCACCGATTTGGGCACGGTCCTGGCCCTGGGAATTATATTTGCGAGCTTTAACAAATGGATGCTCCTCTTTGTTGTAGTGGCTGCGGTGGTGATAGCTCTGGCGCCGCGTTTCAGCCGCTGGTTCGTCGGGAGATACGGCGGCCGGGTGAGCCAGCTGGAGATCAAGTACTTCTTGTTCCTGCTATTTGGATTAGGCGGTTTGGCAGCCATGGCCAACAGTGAAGCGGTACTTCCGGCGTACGTGCTGGGACTGGCGGTTGCGGGTTTTTTCCTCGAAGAAAAGACCCTTACCTCCAGGATGCGCTCAATGGCCTTTTCCCTGTTGACACCATTCTTTTTCTTGAAGGCAGGACTGTTTATCTCGCTTAAGGCTATTGTCGCAGGGGCGGGGCTGATTGCAGTGCTGCTCTTCGTAAAGGTGGTGGCCAAATTCATCGGGGTCTGGCCGGCCACGAGGATTTTTCGCTTTGTTCCCAGAGAAGGTATGTACACCACCCTGCTGATGTCCACGGGGCTCACCTTCGGATCAATCTCTGCTCTATTTGGCCTTACCCACGGATACATCAACCAGACCCAGTACACCATCCTGGTAACCGTGGTGGTCTTGAGCGCGGTGGTCCCGACCTTGATTGCCCAGGCATTCTTCATGCCCAAAATGGAGCAAGGACTTGTTCAGGAAGCAAGTTCCGGCGTCACACCTGAAGAGGGAGGTAATTAATAATGTTTAAGAAAATCCTGGTAGGCTACGACGGTTCCGAAAATGCCAAGAAGGCTTTAATAGTGGCATTGGATCTTACGAAGAAGTACGGGGCGGAGCTTACCGCCGCTTCAGTGGCCCGCCTGCCCGATTTCGCCGGTACCAGGGATGAAATCGACGGCAGTATTGAAGATGCGAAAAAGTTTTTTGAAAAGGGCTTCGAGGAGGCGAGGGAGTTGGCCGGTAAGGAAGGCGTGAACTTGAACACGGCGGTTTTAGTGGGGCACCCGGCGGATGCCCTGACGCGCCTTGCGGAAAAAGAGGGTTACGATTTGCTGGTGCTCGGTGCCCGGGGGCTGAGCGGGATCAAGCGTTACCTGCTGGGGAGCGTTTCTACTGAGGCGGCAAGGCTTGCCCACTGCCCGGTGCTGATCGTCAAAGAATAAAAAGAATAAGAAAATTTTAGGTATTGGGTGATACTTGACAGAAGAATTCTTTTCGGGCATAATTTATAACTGTGAAAGGCGGTGCGGGGTGGAGCAGCGGTCAGCTCGTCGGGCTCATAACCCGAAGGTCGCTGGTTCGAATCCAGCCCCCGCTACCAAATTTATAATACGGCGGCGTAGCTCAGCTGGTCAGAGCATGCGGTTCATACCCGCAGTGTCGCTGGTTCGAATCCAGCCGCCGCTACCAAAAAGAAAAGAAGTGGCCCGTTAGTCAAGCGGTCTAAGACACCGGCCTTTCACGCCGGTAACAGGGGTTCGAATCCCCTACGGGTCACCAAATATTTTCCCCGTCTGTAAGAGACGGGGATTGTTGTTTTTTGTCGGCCTTTTTTCATCCTGCCCGCCAGAATACTGCTTATTTCTGGATCCCCGTATATTATAATGATTTAAATTGAGAGACAAAATAATCCAGCTAGGAGCAGCCGCATGAATGCAGGTTATGTCCGGTTTCGGCAGGCCATAGACGGATTTCTGGAACAGCGCCCGGCCCTCTGCCGGTACCTGTTCCATTTTGTAATGGGTTTGGCCGCAGGCCGGTCGATTCTGGGAGGACTCGCCCCCTTTGCAACCGCTCTGGCGGTGGTTTCGCCCTTCCTCCCGGAACGGCCGGCATGGCCGCTGCTGGGAGGGTTGCTGGTCGGAATTTTTACAAGAGGCGACACCTATTCATCGATAAATCCTCTGGGGGACGCCCTGGCTGCGGTGGCTGCGGCTTTCCTGGCCCTCCGGCTGCAGAAAAGCGGCAGCAGTGCGCCCCTCGCAGTTCTCCCTGTGACCGCCGGATGCGTCGATCTTTTGGTCAAGACGGCCCTTCACTTATTCTTGAAACAAGGCACGGGGGTTTTCCCCGGCCTGGTGAGCGAATCGCTGCTGGCCGGACTGTTCACCCTTCCCTTCTATTACGTTTTAACAGATTTCAGGCTGGAGAAGAAAGAATTCGCCCGCCCCCTTCTCCTCTTGTTCCTGGTCTTATGCGGCCTGGGGAGCCTGCGGATAGGTCCCGTGGAAATCCGGGAGGTAGTGGTGCGTGGCCTGTTGTTGCTTACCGCCGGTGGCTGGGGCGCACCCACGGGTGCGGCGGCGGGAGTCCTTCTCGGCCTGCTGGTTGGGGATCTCTGGCAGATGCTTCCCCGGATAGGCTTTTACGCCGGGACCGGTTTCTGCTCCGGTATTCTGAGAAGCCTGGGGCGTACCGGTGTACTGGTCGGTTTTGTCCTGGCGTGTCTCCTGTTTTCTTTTTTTTACGAAACCCAGGCAGCACTGGCCGGCCACCTGTTTGCCGGCGGCCTCGCAGCGGGGTTGTACCTGCTATGCTCACCCTTTCTGGAACGGCTGCTTGGTAAAGAAAAGTCCAGACTGTCCGGTAAATCAACACAACTCCAGGCGGAGATCGGCTTTGCCCAGAGGGCCAAGCCCGCCGAACCCCTCTGCGGGGACAGCCTTGCGATCGCACGCCTTGACCTGCAGCGCTTCTTGCTGGTCGTGAGCGACGGAATGGGTGCCGGGATCAATGCCGCGCGGGAAAGCAGGATTGTGATAAAAATGATGGAACAATTAATAGGGAGCGGCAACCCGCCGGAGGTGGCAGCAGGGGTTGTAAACACCGCTCTCTATCTGCGGGGCGGTGAAGAAAGCGCGGCCACCATCGATCTCGCCCTGATCGACCTGAGCGCCGGGTCTGTGGATTTTTTAAAGGCAGGTGCGCCTCCCAGCTTTATCAAAAGGAACGGGAGCGTGGAGATGGTCAGGTCTACCTGCTGGCCGGCAGGTATCCTGGACAGGCTTGAGACAGAGGTGTTGAAGAGAGAGATCCTGCCGGGAGATATACTGGTCATGGTGACCGACGGGATAAGCGAGGTGGAACAGGAAGGAACCACTCCGGGCGACTGGCTTTACGGCTTTCTTCTGGAGCTTCCCGTTGAAGAGCCCCAGGCCGTTGCCGATCTGATCCTGAAGCGTGCATTGAAAAACGGCAGTTCACAAAACCGGGATGATATGACCGTCCTGGTGGCCCGTTTCTGCGGCGAGTGCGAATTGGGGTGAAGGTTAATGTCCGATATGGGGATTTTCTGGAAAGACGATCATGCCGCCCAAGCGGCATCATCAAAAGAATGAAAATAGTGGGTTATCCTTGCAGGCGCAACCGGAGTATACGGGAGCAAGCGCAAGGATAAACCTGAACATTTTCAGGGCAGTGCGAGTTGGGGTGAAGGAGAATGTCCGATATAGGGGATTTTCAGGAAAGGATATTAAGATTTATTGAGAGCCACCAACTACTGCGACCCGGGATGAGGGTTGTGGTCGGCGTTTCCGGCGGGGCGGATTCGGTTGCCCTGCTTCATGTTTTAAAGGAGCTGGGCACCCTCTCCCTGTCGCTCCACATCGCCCATCTCAACCACCTCCTGCGCCCCGAGGCCGGGGATGATGCCCGCTTCGTACAGAGGCTTGCCCACCGCTGGGGGATCCCTGTAACCATCGGTTACGCCGACGTGAAGCGGCTTGCTGCAAGCATGAAGACCGGTATTGAGGACGCCGGCAGGTTTGCCCGCTACCGGTTTCTCCACTATGTGGCCCGGAAAGCCGGTGCGGAAAGGATCGCAGTGGCGCACCATGCCGGCGACCGGGTGGAAACAATTCTTTTGAACCTCCTGCGCGGGACGGGGCCCTCGGGCCTATCGGGCATCCCGGTGCAAAACGGCCCGGTGGTGCGCCCCCTGCTCTGCGCAACCAGGGAGGAGATCGAGGACTACTGCAGGAGGGCGGGGCTCACCTGGCGCACCGATCCCTCCAACCTGTCAACGAATTACCTGCGCAATAAGATCAGGCATCAACTGCTTCCTTTACTGAAGAAGGAATTCAACCCTCGGGTGGAGCAGGCATTGCTCCGGCTCGGTGATATTATAGGAGAAGAGGATGGTTTTTTGAATGATTACGCCCTGAAGGTCGGCAGGAAGCTGGTAAAAGAAAGGCGGGCAGGGAAAATCAAACTCGACCTCCCCGGTTTTCTCGACCTCCCCCTTGCGGTACGGCGGCGCCTGCTTCGTGCAGCCGTGTCGGAGGCGGCCGGAAACCTGAAGGATTTCGGGTACCTGCACGTGGAAGACTGCCTCCACCTGCTGGCCGGGGGGCCGGTGGGAGGGGAGCTGCACCTGCCGGGTGGAGTCAGGGTGCGGAAGAGCTATCAGGATTTCATCATTCATAAAGGCCCGGAGTTTTCGCCTCACCCCTTTGTAGAGCAGCAGATAGCAGTCCCCGGCGAGACCCCCGTGCCTGCGTTGGGGGTTACCGTGCACGCCGCTATTATCGAGCGGGAGCCCGGGCAGGCACCTTGTTTGCTCGATTTGCGCGGCTCGAGCCACCGGGCATTTTTCGATTACGATAAAATCAAACTCCCCCTTTACGTGCGGACACGCCGGCCGGGGGACCGGATGCGCCCTTTCGGTATGGGAGGTAGCAAGAAGCTGAAGAAACTCTTTGGAGACCTGAAGATTCCCCGGGAAGAGAGGGAGCAGATACCCCTTGTTGCCTCCGACGGGGAGATCTACTGGGCGGTGGGCTGCCGGAGAAGCCGGGAGGCTCTCGTCACTCCCGAAACCAGGCGTGTGCTTGTGCTGCATTTGAGCCAATTGCGATGACCGGAAGTAAAGATGAATAGGACGTTTGAGGGCAATGGCGAAAATAATTTACCCCGGCACGAGCCAGGTTTTATGCTGCTTGTGGGTATGGGCAAACGGCGTTTTGGCAAAATTGACCCCAAAGAAGAAAAACATAGGAACGGCGAAAAATAACGAGAAATAAGAAGGGAAACCTCTCTTTTCTGGCGAATTCTTTTTTATAACCCAAAAAAGAACCAAAGGAGGTTTCCCTTATGGCTATTATACCACAACAACGTCTCTTTGGGTGGCAAGAAGTAGATGAACTGGGCGATCTGGAGCGCCTGGCATTGGTACTCCGTCATCTGCCTGATGAAGAGTTGATGCGCAAACTGGAGCAGGAACGCGCAAAAGGTCGAGATGATTACCCGATACGTGCGGTTTGGAATTCGATAGTGGCGGGGGTAGTCTTCCAGCACCCGTCCATCGAGAGCCTGCGGCGGGAACTGGCCCGCAACGCCCAGCTGCGGGACATTTGCGGCTTCGATCCGTGTTTGGGAGAGCGGGCAGTTCCACCGGCTTACGTATACAGCCGCTTCCTGAAGAAACTTATGCGACACACCGGTGAAGTGGAAAGAATGTTTGTCCGGCTGGTTGAGAAAGTGAGCACGCTGCTGCCGGATTTCGGACAGGTGTTGGCTTTAGACAGCAAAGCCATAAATAGTCTGGCCCGGGGCAAAAAAAAGGACGAAGAAGAAAAGCCCCAAAAGCCCGATGGGCGCCGGGACACCGATGCCGACTTTGGCAGAAAAACATACCGGGGGCAAAGACGTGACGGCACCCTGTGGGAAAAAGTAGTTTCGTGGTTTGGCTATAAGCTTCATCTTGTAGTTGACGCTGTCTATGAATTGCCCGTAAGCTTTTCAGTAACGAAAGCATCTGCCAGCGATGTGCAAGAGGGGCATAAGCTGCTTGCTCATCTGGAAAAACAACAGCCGGAGATTATGGAACGTTGTGAGGTGTTAACAGCGGATAAAGGCTATGATGACACAAAACTAATCGTGAAACTATGGGACGAACACCAGATCAAGCCGGTGATTGATATCCGCGATATGTGGCGGGACGGTGAAGACACACGGCTTTTAACTGGGAAGGATAATATCGTTTACGATTATAAAGGCACGGTCTATTGCTACTGTCCCGAGACAAACAAGCGCCGGGAGATGGCCTTCGGGGGGTTTGAAAAGGACCGGAACACCTTGAAGTATCGCTGCCCGGCCCGGCACTACGGGGTGGAGTGTCAGGGGATGGAGCGTTGCCCCGCAACTTGCGGCGTGCGTGTTCCTCTTGCTGAAGACCGGCGGATCTTCACCCCCCTGGCGCGGTCCAGCTACAAATGGGAGAGAACCTACAAAAAGCGTACGGCCGTGGAAAGAGTGAACGCCCGTCTGGACGAGGCCTTTGGGTTTGAAAAACACTTCATCCGGGGCCTGCAAAAAATGAAGCTGCGCTGTGCGTTAGCACTAATCGTCATGTTGGCGATAGCGGTGGGCCGAATACGGGAAAAACAAGGAATAAATATGAGGAGCCTGGTAAAGGCAGCCTGATACTGGGTACTCTTAAAAAAACAAAAAACTAATGGATGCACCAAGGGGTAAGTATGCTCTTTTTGTAGAGATATTGTTAAATATTGGATTGAAAGTGCTGCACTTTTGCTTAAAAACAGCGGTGTTTGGTGTTTGCCGTTTACACCGAAGTTAAAAAATGCTTACAGCGCAAAAAGCTTTGCATTTTATTAAAAATTGAAATTTATTGCTGAAACATGTTAAAATTCAGAGGATGGACTGCAGATCTAAAGCAAGAATGCAATAGAAAGGAGGGGGAGGATGAGTCGCGTCCTGAAAAATCTCATGATTTATCTAATGGTCATCTTATTTGCCGTATTTGCCATCAAGCTGGCGATGCCCCCCCAAACCGAGGCGAAGGAATGGACTTATGATCATTTTTATACACAACTTGATGGGGGAAAGATTAAGGAAATAACTTTGAGGAATGATGGTGAAGGGGGCTTCCACATCGAGGGTGTGACCACAGGTAACGAGAAGTTTACCGCTTATGCCCCTGCCAGTGATCAGAACCTGCATAAACTGCTGGCGGAGAAAATGAGTGCCGGCAAGACGGTGGTGAAATATGTTCCGAGCCAGGGTACCCCCTGGTGGGCGGGACTGATTTCGACCTTTTTACCGATCTTATTGATCGTTGGCTTCATGCTTTTTATGTTCCAGCAGACCCAGGGAAGCGGCAACCGGGTGATGCAGTTCGGCCGGAGCCGTGCGCGGCTGATGGAACCCGATAAGAAGAGGGTTACCTTTGCCGACGTTGCCGGGGTTGACGAAGCGGTGGAGGAATTACACGAGGTGGTGGATTTTCTCAAAGACCCGAAGCGTTATAATGACATCGGGGCGAAGATCCCCAAAGGGGTGCTGCTGTACGGCCCTCCCGGTACGGGTAAGACCCTCCTGGCGCGCGCCGTTGCCGGGGAGGCGGGGGTTCCCTTCTTTAGCATCAGCGGCTCCGATTTCGTGGAGATGTTCGTGGGGGTTGGGGCCGCAAGGGTGCGGGACCTTTTCGAGCAGGCGAAGAAGAATGCCCCGTGCATCGTCTTCGTTGACGAGATTGACGCCGTCGGCAGGCACCGGGGTGCCGGACTGGGCGGAGGCCACGATGAGCGGGAGCAGACCCTGAACCAGCTGCTGGTGGAGATGGACGGCTTTAACGCCAACGAGGGGATCATTATCATTGCGGCCACCAACAGGCCGGATATTCTCGATCCCGCCCTCCTGCGTCCAGGCCGCTTCGACAGGCATGTGGTCGTTGATAAGCCGGACATCAAGGGAAGAACGGAGATCCTGAAGGTGCACTTCCGCGGCAAGTCCTTTGAGGAGGATGTCGATATCGAAGTGCTGGCACGCCGCACCCCCGGTTTTACGGGGGCCGATCTGGCAAACATGGTGAATGAAGCGGCGCTCCTGGCCGCCAGGCGCGGCCGGAAAAAGATCTCCATGAAGGACCTGGAGGATGCCACAGAACGGGTAATCGCCGGGCCGGAGAAGAAGTCCCGGGTCATGAGCGAGGAGGAGAAGAGGCTGGTGGCCTACCATGAGGCAGGGCACGCCGTGGTGGGGAGTCTCCTGCCCCATACGGATCCGGTCCACAAGATCTCGATTATCCCGCGAGGCAGAGCAGGCGGGTACACCCTGCTGCTGCCGACCGAGGACAGAAACTACAAGACCAGGTCCCACCTGCTCGACGAGGTCACCACCCTGCTGGGCGGACGTGTATCGGAGAGCCTTGTGCTGGACGATATCAGCACCGGCGCCAAGAACGATCTGGAGCGGGCTACCGGTATCGTGCGCCAGATGATCACCGAGTACGGCATGTCCGAGGAGTTAGGGCCGATGACATTCGGCCGTCCCGAGGAGCAGGTGTTCCTGGGGCGGGACATCGCCCGCGACCGGAACTACAGCGAGGAGATCGCCTACTCCATCGACAGGGAAGCGCACCGGATGATCGAGAAGTGCTACCAGAGAGCGAAAGAGATCCTGGAAAACAATATGAATAAACTGCATCTGATAGCGAAGACTTTGATGGAGAAAGAGACCATCGAACGCCAGGAGTTCGAGCTTCTGATGCAGCAGGCATAAGGAGGATTTCGAAAAATGGAAAGAACTTTTGTCATGGTCAAACCGGACGGCGTCCAGCGCCAGCTGGTGGGTGAAATCATCCGCACCTTTGAACGCCGGGGCTTGAAGATCGTCGGTTTGAAGATGCTCAGGATCACGAAGGAGCTCGCCTCCCGGCATTATGCCGAGCACCAGGGGAAGCCCTTCTTTGACGGGCTTGTGGAGTACATCACCTCGGCCCCGGTGGTAGCCATGGTCCTGGAAGGGCGGAATTGCATCAGCCTTGTGCGCCAGATGATGGGCGCCACCGACCCGGCCAAGGCGGCTCCCGGCACGATACGCGGAAGCTTCGGCATCGACATCGGGAGAAACGTCATCCACGGATCGGATTCGCCGGAAAGCGCCGCCAGGGAGATCTCCCTTTTCTTTGATGAGTCCGAACTCTTAGATTACGGGCTTTCTCTGGAGTCCTGGATCTACGAATAGTGGTTGAATCCACCGGTATCAACCGGAGCAATTCCAAATGATTTGGAGTTGCTCTTTTTTACCTCTTAAAGTTACCCCATGGCTGGCTTGTCACAAAAAATTAATATTACTATTAAGTAGGAAATTTTGAATTAGTATCGAATATAGAATATAGATTTTATAAATTCTACAAAGTTACAATAAACCAGGTGCAGCGCTAAAATACGCATTTTGGGTTACCGTAAAACCGGAAGAAAATATATGTCAGGAAATGGGGTAGCAACCGTTAGATAAGTTATTAAGGAGGTGTTTTTTAGGAGAGATAGGGGCCTAGTTATTCTAGTTTTAAGTAGCCTGATCGAAAATGAGAAACATACTTTAGTTGAAGGGAGATGCTGTTTATGCCTTGGGATCCAACTGTTTTAAAAGACTGGCAGATCGCTGAAGAAGCAGAAAAGAATATGCCCACTCCAGAGAAGTACATGGAGATGCTGGGGCTCGAGAAAGACGAACTGATTCCCTACGGAAGGACACCAAGGGTCGACTTCATGAAGGTGATGGAACGCCTGAAGGACAAGCCTGACGGCAAGTACATCGAAGTAACCGCCATCACCCCGACCCCGCTGGGCGAAGGCAAGACAACGACCACCATGGGTATCATGGAAGGTCTTGGCAAGCGCGGTCAAAGAGTTGGCGGGGCCATTCGCCAGCCATCCGGCGGCCCGACCATGAACATCAAGGGTACCGCTGCCGGCGGCGGCAATGCTCTCTTGATTCCGATGACCGAGTTTTCCCTCGGCCTGACCGGGGATATCAACGATATCACTAACGCCCACAACCTGGCGATGGTTGCCCTCAACGCCAGGATGCAGCACGAGGCGAACTATACGGATGAGGAGCTGGCAAAACGCAACCTCAGAAGGCTCGACATCGACCCGAAGAACGTGGAAATGGGCTGGGTCATCGACTTTGCCGCCCAGGGGCTGCGCAACATCATCATCGGCCTCGGCGGAAAGAAAGACGGTTTCCTGATGCAGTCCAAGTTCGGCATCACCGTTAGCTCCGAGTTAATGGCCATTCTGGCGGTTGCCAAGGACCTGGCCGATCTAAGAGAGCGTATCAGCAAGATTGTTGTGGCATATGACAAGAAGGGCAACCCGATCACAACGGCAGATCTGGAAGTTGACGGAGCGATGTGCGCCTGGATGCGCAACACCATCAACCCGACCCTCTGCTGCACCGTTGAGCACCAGCCCGTTTTCGTCCATGCCGGCCCGTTTGCGAACATTGCCATCGGGCAGTCCTCCATCATCGCCGACCGTCTCGGCCTGAAGCTGTTCGATTACCACGTCACTGAGTCCGGATTTGCCGCCGACATTGGATTCGAGAAATTCTGGAATGTGAAGTGCCGCCTGAGCGGACTGAAGCCGAACGTATCCATCCTGGTGGCAACCGTCCGCGCCCTCAAGATGCACGGCGGTGGACCGACTGTGGTTCCCGGCCGCCCGATTCCGGAAGAGTACACCAAGGAGAACCTGGAGCTCCTGGAGAAGGGCTGCGAGAACCTGGTGCACCTCATCAACGTGGTCAAGAAGTCCGGAATCAAGCCGGTGGTCTGCATCAACAGCTTCTACACCGATACCCCGGCAGAGCATGCCCTGGTCAAGAGGGTTGCCGAGCAGGCCGGCGCCCGTGCAGCCGTGTCCGAGCACTGGCTCAAGGGCGGCGAAGGTGCTCTCGAACTGGCCGATGCCGTCATGGATGCCTGCAAGGAAGAGGTCGACTTCAAGTACCTGTATCCGCTCGAGATGCCGCTGCGGCAGCGGGTTGAGGTCATCGCAAAAGAGGTCTACGGAGCAGACGGTGTCGACTGGGCTCCTCTGGCCGAGGAAAAGGCCAAGAGGTTCGAGTCCGATCCGAAGTATGCCGATTTCGCCACCATGATGGTGAAGACCCACCTGTCCCTCAGCCACGAGCCCACCTGGAAAGGTGTGCCCAAGGGCTGGAGACTCCCGATCCGCGACATCCTGGTCTACGGTGGAGCCAAGTTCCTCTGCCCGATGGCCGGTGCCATCAGCCTCATGCCCGGTACCAGTTCCGACCCGGCCTACAGAAGGATCGATGTGGATGTCAAGACCGGCAAGGTGATGGGACTGTTCTAATTACAGATTGTATGCAAGAAAAGGGCCCCAAGCTATCGGGGCTCTTTTCATCTATTCATTGCAGTGTAAAACCGTAGCGGGTTATAATAAATTCAGTATCAACTACTTGGCAAAAGGGTAAGGAGAGGTATATGGAGCGGATTGACGCGATTGTCCGGGATCCCCTGTTTCAAGAGTGTCTGGAGAAAAACAAAGCGGCGGAAAGGGACAGAGAGTTCTGCAAACACGACCTGCAGCACTTTGTGGACGTGGCGCGCATCACTTATATCTTGATCCTGGAATCCGGTTATCTGTCGGGTTTCATTGCCGAAAACGGCTTGAGCGGCCCCCGTGCCGCAAAAGAGGTCATTTACGCCACCGGCATTCTCCACGATATCGGAAGGTGGCGCGAGTATGAGACGGGAGAGGACCACGCTCCCGTCGGGGCGGCCCTCGCTCAGGAAATCCTTGAAAGGACGGGGTTTACACCCGTCGAAAGACGGGTGATCGTCAACGCCATCCATGAGCACCGGGAGCAAAGCACCCAGATGACGACCCTGGGGGAACTGCTGCACAGGGCTGATAATCTCTCCCGGGCGTGTCACGAGTGCAGTGCCCAGCAGAAGTGCTACAAGTTTCCCACAATGGAAACAGGCAATCTCGTTTTGATCTACTAAGCATGCCAAAGGTGGTTTCGCTATGGATCTAGGGCATAATGTCAGGGTTGTGGAAATCAACGACTGCTCCGAGGCGCGCCCTGCCATCAAGGAAGTAGGTGCCGACGCCACAGGAATCAAGTGGATGGCTCCCAAGGCCGTTCACCGGGTTTTGAAGGTCGAGGGGCTCCCCCTCCGGGCGGCTGTCATCCTCAAACAGGAGATGCTGTCCCGAGGCGGGGAGGCGGCCATCAGCAGAGAGGCAGGAGGGCTCAGGGCTGAAAGGACAGACGTCCTCCTGATGGGTACCCTCAGGCAGTACGAAGAGGTTTGCAAGAAACTGCGCATGCAGCCCTTCGGCCTGTCCGGGCTTGCCGGGGAGATCAAAACCGTCCTGGATAATCTGGAAAGGCGCAAGCCGTTCACCCTGCGCTGCCGGGACCTGTCCCTCACCATCGGTGAGCGCACCCTGGTTATGGGAATCCTCAACGTCACCCCCGATTCCTTTTCTGACGGAGGCAAATTCATCGATGTGGAGGCCGCCGTCTCCCATGCCAGGCAGATGGTGGAGGATGGGGCAGATATTATCGATCTGGGAGGAGAGTCGACCCGGGTTCAGGCCAATCCGGTCTTTTACGGAGACCCCTCCCGTCCCTGGTCGTGGGAGCCTCTCCCGGTGGAGGAAGAGCTGCGCAGGATTATGCCCGTGCTGGAACGCCTGTTGGAGGAAATCAGGGTTCCCATTTCCATCGATACCTACAAGGCGGAAACGGCAAAAGCGGCTCTCCAGGCCGGAGCGCACATGATTAATGATGTATGGGGCTTTCAGTACGACCCCCGGCTGGCGGAGGTGGCTGCCGAGTATGACGTGCCTGTGATCCTCATGCACAACCGGCAGGGCACAGAGTACCGTGACCTGATGGGCGAGATCATGGCCTTCCTGCGGCGGAGCATCAAGATTGCCGAGGATGCCGGGGTAAGGCCGGAGCAGATCATCATCGATCCCGGGATCGGGTTCGGAAAAACCCTGGAGCAGAACCTTGAGGTGCTGCGCAGGCTGCGGGAGTTCCGCTCTCTTGGCAAACCCATCCTGCTGGGCACCTCCCGGAAGTCGGTGATCGGCAGGACGCTGAACCTCCCTCCGGACCAGCGGGTGGAGGGGACGGCGGCCACGGTGGCCCTGGGGATCGCCTGCGGGGCGGACATCGTCCGGGTACACGACGTGAAGGAAATGGTGCGGGTTGCCCGGATGACCGACGCCATTCTCAACAGCTAAAGGCGGTCGGTCCTGCTGTGAAGGGGCACCGGGATAAAATCATTATCAGCGGAATGGAGTTTTTCGGCTACCATGGAGTGCTGCCTGCCGAGCAGGAACTCGGCCAGCGCTTCATCGTGGATGTGGAGATGACCTGTGACCTGGAAGCCGCCGGGCGCAGCGATGACCTGTCCAAGAGCGTGGACTACAGCCGGGTGTTTGATCTGGTTGCCGGCATTGTCACCGGAAGGCCTTATAAACTGATCGAAGCCCTGGCGGAGCGCATTGCCGGAGAGATCCTGGCGGGCTTTGCAGTGGAAGAAGTGCTGGTTCGGGTGAAAAAGCCCCAGGCCCCTCTCGGCGGGGTCTTCTCCTGGGTGGCGGTGGAGATCACAAGGAGGCGGCAGTTCTGAGATGACCGGTAACGGGAAGATAGGGAACCGGGCGTTCATCGGGCTGGGCTCCAACATGGGAGACCGTATGGCTTACCTGGAGACAGCGCTTCGGGAGATCACCGCGCAGCCTGGAATCAGGCTTGTCAAAGCATCGTCCTACTACGAATCGGAGCCGGTGGGCTACCGCGATCAGGACTGGTTCATCAACCGGGTGGTTGAGGTGGAAACGACCCTGGCGCCCCTTGAGCTGCTCCGCGTGCTCCAGGGGATCGAAAACAGGCTGGGGAGAAAGCGGCTGATCCGGTGGGGCCCCCGGGTAATCGACCTGGACCTGCTGCTCTACGGGGATCTGGTTCTGACCGGTGAGGAGCTGACCGTTCCCCATGAGCGCATGTACGAGCGCAATTTTGTGCTGATCCCTTTGAACGAAATCGCTCCGGAATACCGGCACCCCGACGGCCGGACGACCGCAGAGCATCTGCAGGCGTACCTGGCAACCGCTCCGCCGGAAAAAATCAGGTTGTGGACGGGGTAGGGGATGTGATATACTGATCGCGGTGGCTCCGGATAGAACCAGCTGCTATACCGGGTTGGCTGCCGCAGGCCTTTTATTATAATTGAAAACCGATAACCAACCGCTTGTACCTGAACAGGACTGAGACGGAAGGTAAACGCAACTAGAGGCTTGTCTCGCCTTCTGAGTATGTTCAGAAGGCTTTATTTATTTTTTGGCAGGAGGATGATCAGAGCAGCGAAGCCGTGTCTAACGCTTTCTGCTAGACTTCTATTAAAGGCAGGTGGGAAGTTTGAGGATCGGATTTGTTGGGGCGGGAAAAGTGGGTTCGGCCGTCGCCCTGCTGCTGCAGAGGGCCGGCTACGAGGTGGCCGGTATCGCCAGCCGCAGCCGGGCGTCGGCGGAGAAGCTGGCATCCCGGCTGGGCTGTCCCGTGCTTCCGGCGGCAGAGGTTTCCAGACGGGCGGACGGCCTGTTTATAACCACCTCTGATGACGCCATTGCCGGTGTCGCTGCCGAAATTGCGGAGGAAGGAGCGTTTCACACGGGACAGTTTGTCCTGCACATGAGCGGAGCCCTTACCTCCCGGGCATTGGAACCCGCCGCGGCACAGGGAGCGATAACCCTCTCCATTCACCCCATCCAGTCCTTTGCCACCGTGGAAAAGGCCGTGGCTCTGCTTCCCGGTTCCTACTTCAGCATCGAGGGGGATGAGCGGGGTTACGGGTTCGCCGGAAAGGTGGTGGAGGATCTGGGAGGACACAGCTTCATCCTGGACTCCGGGGCGAAGGTGCTGTACCATGCCGCCGCGGTGACGGCCTGCAATTACCTGGTGGGTCTCCTGGCCTGCAGTATGCGGATGCTGGAGGCGGCAGGAGTGCCGGAGGAAGTCGGCATGCCTGCCTTCCTGCCGCTGGTGACGGGCACCTTCGAGAATATCAGGTCGCTGGGCATCCCCGGCGCTCTGACAGGGCCCATCGCCAGGGGAGACACCGGCACCCTGGAGAAGCACCTGGAGGCTCTGGAAGATCTGCCTGTGGAAAAGGCGGTTTACACTGCCCTCGGCCTTGTGACGGTTGACGTCGCCTTTGCCAAGGGAGCCATCTCCCGGGAGCAGGCGGCAAAGCTGCGGTCTCTCCTGGAGAGTTACCCGGCACGCAACGCGGCGACGCTAACTGAAACAAGCGCAAAATGAATTATGAACTGAAGGCTTGCTTATTCGAGTGCAGTTACTTTGAGTGCCGGGAAACCGGTAAACCATAATAACAGGAGGCTGCGACGATGGCGCGTGTAACAACGACTACCCTGCTGGAGATGAAGGAGAAGGGTGAAAAAATCACATTGCTGACGGCTTATGACTACCCCACCGCCTGCCTGCTGGACGAGGCGGGTATTGATATCCTGCTGGTGGGAGACTCCCTCGGGAACGTGGTCCTGGGGTACGAAAACACTCTGCCGGTGACCATGGAGGAGAGCCTGCACCATACCAGGGCGGTGGCCCGGGGGGCGAAGCGGGCGATGGTGGTGGGGGACATGCCCTTCCTCTCCTACCAGACCACCGTTGCCGAGGCGGTGCTCAATGCCGGCCGCTACCTGAAAGAGGCGGGAGCCCATGCGGTCAAACTGGAGGGGGGCAGGGAACGGGCGGAGGTGGTCCGCGCCCTGGTGGAAACCGGTATCCCGGTAATGGGCCACCTGGGCCTCACCCCCCAGTCGGTGCACCAGCTGGGCGGCTTCAAGGTGCAGGGAAAGAGCGAGGCCGCTGCTCAAAGGCTGCTTGAGGACGCCAGGATTCTGGAGGATGCCGGGATCTTTTCCCTGGTCCTGGAGGCCGTCCCGGCCCACGTGGCGGCAGAGGTGACGAAGCAGCTGCACATCCCCACCCTGGGGATCGGGGCCGGCCCGTACTGCGACGGGCAGGTTCTGGTCTTCCACGACATGATGGGACTGACCGGCAAGAAGGTGCCCAAATTCGTCAAGCAGTATGCCCGGCTTTATGACATGATGCTGGATGCCCTCAAGGCCTTCAAGGCAGAGGTGCAGGAGGGTGTTTTCCCGGGGCCCGAGCACTGCTACAATCTCCCGAAGGAATAACGGATGGTCGAGGGGTGCGGTTGAATGGAAATCATTAAAAAAGTGAGAGAAATGCAGGGGATCTGCCTGCAGGCACGGCGGGAGGGGAAGAGCATCGGCCTGGTGCCTACCATGGGCTACCTGCATGAAGGGCACCTCAGCCTTGCCCGGGCCGCCCGGGCGGAGAACGACCTGGTGGTGATGAGCATTTTCGTCAACCCCCTGCAGTTCGGCCCGCGGGAGGACTTCGCCACCTACCCTCGGGACCTGGAGCGGGACTGCAGGCTGGCCGAATCGGCAGGAGTTGATTACGTCTTTGCCCCGGCCGGGGAGGAGATGTACCCGCAGGGGTACAACACCTACGTGGAGGTGCTGGGGGAAGTAACGGAGAAGATGTGCGCCAGGTCGCGGCCAGGGCACTTCCGAGGGGTGACCACCGTGGTCCTGAAGCTCTTTAACATCGTTCAGCCCCACCGGGCCTACTTCGGCCAGAAGGACGCCCAGCAGGCCGTAGTCATCCGGAAGATGGTGGCAGACCTGAACCTCCCCCTGGAAATCGTCACCTGCCCCATCGTGCGGGAGGCGGACGGCCTGGCCATGAGTTCCCGGAATACCTACCTCAGCCCCGAGGAGCGGCGGCAGGCCCTGGCCCTGCCCCGTGCCCTGGCGGCGGGGCGGGAACTGATCACAAGGGGAGAGCGCGACCCCCGGAAGGTGCGGGAGAGGATCCTGGAGGCTCTGAACCGTTCTCCCGGTGTCAGGGTTGACTATGTGGAGGTCTGCAGCGGGAGGGACCTGTCGGAACTGGGGGTCCTGGAGGGGCCTGTGCTTCTGGCCGCCGCGGTTTACGTGGGGAAAACCCGCCTGATCGACAACATCGACCTGGAGGTGGAACCGTGCTGCGCACCATGCTGAAGTCAAAGATCCACCGGGCGGTGCTGACCGAGGCCGATTTGAACTACATGGGGAGCATCACCATCGACCGGGACCTGATGGACGCCGCCGACATCCTCCCCTTCGAGCGGGTGCAGGTGGTCAACAACAACAACGGGGCGCGGTTCGAAACCTACGTCATCGAGGGGGAGCGGGGCTCGGGCAAGGTCTGCCTGAACGGCGCCGCCGCCAGGCTCGGCCATCCCGGCGACCTCCTGATCATCCTCTCCTACGTCCAGCTGCCCGATGTCGAGGCGCGCAACCACCGCCCGAGGGTGGTCTTCGTGGACGAGCGGAACCGGATCGTCACCCCGGTGGGAGTGTAAGCTACCGTTTAACAGTTATCTTTTAATAATAGGAGGGGCGGTCAACGTATCGTATCGACCGCCCCCCGGTTTCTTTTCCACCCAGCGAATGGTGAACTCAGAAATTTCAAGCGCTTCTTTATATTCTCCTTCGTCAACCGGTTCGTACTCCCAAGGATGGCCGGTAATCACGGTATGCGAGATCCTTCTTTTTCAAAGAGCACCATCCCTGTTCTGTGAATTTCATTGTAAATCGAGGGTTTCTCTTGAGTTCGTCGAACCTGTCCGGGGTTTCTACGATAACATCAACAGGAATGCTAACGCCATAGAGTGATCTTTAAATTTTTTTGGCAAGTGCACGGCGATTACCGACATGCTTTTTCATAAAATAAGAATAATGCTATATTAATTGACATTTGAGCAGGTATTACCTGTTTTTTGTCGAATGGTAACATATCTGGAAAATAATAAATTATGCGTAATCAGGGAGTTTTGTCAGGGGCTGTGATATCTATGTCCGGCAAGATCTTTGACCAAAATGAAGACTTAAAAAGTCAACTTCGACAAGCTTTAATCGAATGTGCACGCCTCCGTGAGGAAAATGAGCGCTTAAGAGCACTGCTTGGTTTTACTTCCGAATTTGCCAAACCGCAATCTGAGACTGTCCAACAGTCTCTTTCCTTATCAATTCAAAACAGGATTGTTACAAATAAATCATCGTCTCAAGATAAAGTTGCTTTTTTCAGGGGTTTGTTCCGCGGCAGGGAAGACGTATATCCGGTGCGCTGGGAAAATAAAAACGGAAGGTCGGGTTATGCTCCGGCATGTCGTAATGAATGGAACCGGGAGTTTTGCCAAAAGCCGAGAATTAAGTGCAGCGAATGCGAGCATCGCGTTTTTTTGCCTGTGACGGACCAGGTGATTTTCGATCATCTGGCAGGTAGGCATACAATAGGAGTTTACCCTCTTTTGCCGGATGCCAGATGCTGGTTCCTGGCTGCCGATTTTGATAAAAAAACCTGGCAAGAGGATTCATTCGCCTTTCTTGAGGCGTGCCGGGAGATGAATGTTCCTGCGGCGCTGGAACGTTCGCGCTCAGGAAATGGCGGCCATGTATGGATTTTCTTTGAAAAGCCGGTTCCTGCTTCCCTGGCTCGAAATCTGGGGTGTGCCATTTTGACGCTTGCCATGGAACGCCGGCACCTGCTTGGATTGGACTCTTATGATCGTTTCTTTCCCAATCAGGACACCGTTCCCAAAGGGGGGTTCGGAAATCTTATCGCTTTGCCGCTGCAGCATGTTCCCCGTGCCAGCGGCAATAGTGTTTTCATTGACGAAAATTTTCAGCCCTACGATGATCAGTGGCTGTTTCTTTCAACCCTGAGAAAGATGCAGCAGGAAGAAATAGAAACAATTGTCCGTCAGGCGTCTCATTATGGCGGGGTACTTGGTATCCGCAGGAGTCTTACTGATGAAGAAGATGAGGAAGATCCGTGGACATTGCCCCCATCGAAAAAGAGGAATGAAAAGCCTGTTTTAGAACCTCTACCACCGGTTGTGAGGTTAATCAGGAGCAACATGGTTTATGTTGAAAAGGAAGGCTTACCGTCAGCCATGATCAATCGTTTGATGCGCATAGCCGCTTTTCAGAATCCTGAGTTTTACAAGGCTCAGGCGATGCGTCTGCCGACTTACGGAAAACCACGGATTATCGGTTGTGCAGAAGAGTTTCCTCAATACATTGGATTACCTAGGGGTTGTCTGGATGAGGTGTTGGAATTGCTGGATGCTCATAATGTTGATGTCGATGTAACAGATGAGCGTTTTGCGGGCAACCAGATTGACGTGACATTCCGGGGAGAGCTAAATATTTTGCAAAAACAGGCAGCTCAAGCCCTCCTGGAATATGATACCGGTATTCTGTCTGCAACCACTGCGTTCGGTAAAACTGTAGTAGCTGCCTGGTTGATAGCAACTCGCAAAGTAAATACGCTGGTTTTGGTTCACCGCAGGCAGTTGATGGACCAGTGGCAAGAGCGACTGGCCGCATTTTTAGATATGCCTGTAAAAGCAATGGGTCTTATAGGGGGAGGTAAGGACCAGCGCAGCGGTATGCTTGATATAGGAATCATTCAAAGTTTGATACACAAAGGGGTTGTGAAAGACCTCGTTGCTGAATACGGTCAGGTTATAGTCGATGAATGTCACCATATTTCCGCATTCAGTTTTGAACAGGTACTCAAGCAGGTTAGGGCCAGGTATGTATTGGGTTTGACCGCTACTCCCGTTCGCAAAGACGGACATCATCCGATCATAATGATGCAATGTGGTCCCATTCGCTTCAAGGTTGATGCTCGAAAACAGGCAGCAGCACGGCCATTTGAACACGTGGTGATACCACGAGTAACAGATTTTCAAATCCCTTTAGGCGCGAATATTTCGGGTATCCAGGATATCTACGCAGCATTAATATCAGATGACAACCGCAATAAGTTAATCTTTGACGACATCCTGAAGGCGTTGGATATGGGACGCTCGCCCATATTATTAACTGAGCGGACCGAGCATGTTGAATTTTTTGCCCGGCGACTTGCAGGCTTTGCGAAGAATGTTATCGTCCTGCGTGGTGGTATGGGAAAGAAACAGCGAAAGGCGCTGGCGGACAAGATTGCCAGCATTCCTGATGAAGAAGAAAGATTACTGATAGCCACCGGTCGCTATATCGGCGAGGGTTTTGATGATCCCCGGCTGGATACCCTCTTTCTTGTGATGCCAATCTCCTGGAGAGGAACGCTGCAACAATACGCCGGTAGATTGCATCGCTTGCACAGCAACAAAAGGGTGGTTCAAATCTACGATTATGTTGATGCAAACGTACCCATACTGGCCAGGATGTATGAGAAACGTCTCAAGGGTTATAAGGCTATGGGGTATAAAGTTCAAGAATCTGGAGATGCGCGGGGATTCTTTAGATTGAACACCTTATTCTAGTTAAAAGGTTAAAAAACGTATTACCGAGCCAAGCAGGTAGCCATGATCTGAAAGTTGTGTGATCCGTTTTTATGCGTTCTAAATAATGGTAAAATAAATAATGTTGAGGAATTGTACCCGATCCCCCTTTCCACCCTTGTACTCTCCGGAGAACCTCCTGAATTCCTGAAGGAGCGGGAGAGACGGATTGTACTTGACATCGAGGGGAAAGGAGTACCTCTGTGGTCGAGGAGGCGCTGCCATGCCTGATGATAAAAGGCCGGATTTTTCGCCGGAGTTTATGGATAAATACCGGTTTCTCCAAAGGGAACGGGCTGCGAGAATCCAGAAGCTTGAGGAACAAGCCCGGAAGAAAGCAAGGGAAATTGCCGCAGTTCTTAAAGAAAAATATGGAGTAAGCAGGTTTACCTTTACGGCTCGCTGGCATGGGGCGGCTTCACGGAGGGTTCTGATATCGACATCCTTGTTACCGGTTATCAGGGCCATGATTTTTGGAAGATGTATGTAGAGGCGGAAAGAACGGGGGCGCCGTTGCGGAGTTTCTGAGCGTCTGCCTTTATGATTATTTCGGTTAAACATTTATGTTAGAATAATATAAAAACCTTCTTGGGGATGCTTGTTTTGAAAGATAAGCGGAAAGAAAACGAGAGAAAGTTTCACTACTGGAATGAACTCCCGGGTGGCGGACGGCGTTACATTTACGAAGTGCCGGGGAAACACGGATGGAAGGCGAAATATGTAAAAGAGGTCAATGACCGGGAAGAAACTATGCGATTTTATCAGGAAATATACAATGATCAGGGTAACCTTGTTGAGATACATGAAAAATACCCGGAAGATAAAGGCCATAGAAAAGTGAGAAAGGGGAAAGAAAAATGAAGTTAACCCGTAATAAACTTGCCCAAAAATTAATCGATTACCTGTACCACCGCATTACCCTGGCTGACCTGGTGGACTGGGCGGAAATGTCCATGATGGAATCGGATTTTGATGAAAAGGAATATGAAACCATCAGGGAGATAGTGGGCCGGTTGGGTCTGGCCGACGTTAAGGCTTTCGGCCTGACCTGGGAAGATATTCAAAACATCCTGCGTCAGTTGGGCTATCGTGTTAACTTACAAATTACGGAAATACCGGCGGTTGGACAGTAAAAAGATTCTATTGCCATGGCCGCCGGCCTGGCGATTTGAACTCAGGAAATGGCGCCATGATGGTCCGTGCCCTAGCAAGCTGGACCAGTTGGCGGAAATGGGCGCTGGCGAAGCGGCACAGATACTGGCCCGCTTCAGCGACAGGCAGGAAGTCGCTCCCTGGGCGGCTAATGCCCTGGCAGTCTCGGTGAAGGCCGGCAAAAGCAGCGCCTGACTCTTCAAAGGTGGGTCAGGCAGGGTTGTCACCCGTTAGAAGCACCTTGGGGCCGGCTTCTGGGAATAGGAGGTTTGGCGGCGAGAAGAATAATTTTTCAGGTTAAGAAGGATAATGGCTCGAAGGGAAGAATAAATAAGTTTAGTGGTTTAACAGCATAATGATCAAGGGGCAGGTGGCCCGGAAAGGGCTGAAAAGGGAAGTCCGGATCCGGCACTCAAGGCAGGAGCAGCCGGTCCTGTCTTGACGTGGGTCAGGGAGTGTTGCCTGGTGTCGAGAGGGGCGGCATCCTGGGTGGAGTGCCGGAAAAAGGCGCGGTCCCGCCACTGTGAGGGGGAGCCCTCCTGCAGGTGCCACTGCCCGGCACTCAATAAAGCGTAATTACCAGTGGGCTGGATTCAGCTAATGTTGAGTGCCGGGTGGGAAGGAGCAGGAGGGGCGAGGAACCCGAGCCAGGAGACCTGCCTGCTCCTCCACACCGGTACCCTACGCGCGATAGGGGGTGGGATGTATGGCTTTATCTACCTCAGTCCGCATAGGCTGGGGTTTTTATTTTAGAGGCGGCGGTATACGGCCGGCCGCCGGTACAAGCGAGGTAAGAGTATGAAACGCAAGCACCTCCGTGCCGGAACCCGCGGGAGCCTCCTGGCGAGGCGGCAGACGTCGTGGGTCATCGAGAGAATCAGAGAGTCTTATCCCGAACTGGATATCGAGGAGGTAATCATCTCCACCAGGGGGGACCTCGATACCGAGACACCACTTCCTGAAATAGGGGAAAAGGGGACCTTCACCCGGGCGCTGGAGGGTGCCCTGCTGAACGGCGAGATCGACTTTGCCGTCCACAGCCTGAAGGACCTCCCCACGGAAATCCCTGCCGGGCTTGCCCTGGGGGGGATTCCGGTTCGGGCCAACCCCCTGGACGCCCTGGTAACCCCCAAAGAAAAACAGGAGTTGCAGGACCTGCCGCCGGGCTCCCGGATCGGGACCAGCAGCCTGCGCCGGGCGGCCCAATTGCGTTGCAGGCGGCCGGACCTGCTGGTAACCGACATCAGGGGCAACCTGGATACCAGGCTGCGCAAACTGGAGGAAGGCCGGGTGGATGCCCTCGTGGTGGCGGCGGCGGGGCTGGAGCGGATGGGCTGGGAGAATGTGAACTACACCCTGCTCTCGCCGGATGCCTGCCTGCCGGCGCCCGGCCAGGGCGCCCTGGCGGTGGAGATCCGGGCTGAGGACGTCTTCCTCCGGGAACTCTGCGAGAGGGCGTTGGACGATTCCCGGACACGCCAGGCGGTGACCGCGGAACGGGCATTCCTGGAGGCTCTGGGCGGAGGCTGCCAGGTGCCCGTGGGGGCCTACGGGGTAGTGGAAAACCACCGGCTCGAACTCCGGGGAATCGTCATCTCCACCGATGGGACCAGGTTCGCCAGGGGAGTGTACATCGGGGACCCGGGCGACCCCCGGGCGGCGGGGAGGTCCCTGGCGAAGTCGTTGCTGGAAAAGGGGGCAAAGGAGATCCTTGCAGATGTTATCTGAAACGGGAAAGGTTTATCTGGTAGGAGCAGGGCCTGGTGATCCCTCGCTGCTCACCCTGAAGGGCCTCTGGTGCCTGCAGGAGGCCGATGTAGTCGTCTACGACCGGCTGGTCGGTGAATACCTGCTGGCCCTGTGCCGGGAGGACGCCGAGCTGATCTATGTGGGGAAGGCCACCGGCCATCATGCCCTCCCCCAGGAGGAGATCAACCGGCTGCTGGTGGAACAGGCCGGGGCCGGGAAGGTGGTCTGTCGGCTGAAGGGAGGGGACCCCTTCGTCTTTGGCCGGGGGGGTGAAGAGGCGGCGGAGCTGGCGGCGGCGGGGATCCCTTTTGAAATCGTACCGGGGGTGACCGCTGCGGTGGCGGCACCGGCTTACGCCGGAATTCCCGTCACCCACCGCGACTTTGCCCAGGCATTTATGGTGGCCACCGGGCACAGGCGAAAGGAAGCAGACGGGGGAGCGGATGCCTGCGGCCCGTGCCCTCCGGCGGCGGGCTGTACGGCAGTCTTTCTGATGGGGTACGAAAACCTCCGGGCCATCGTGTGCAGCCTGCTGGCGGGGGGGTGGAGCAAAGACACACCGGCCGCCCTGGTTTACTGGGGGACCAGGGCGGAACAGAAGGCGGTGACGGGGGCCCTGGCCGACATCGAGGAGCGCGCCCGGGAGGCGGAAATCGGGCCGCCCTCCATCCTGATCGCCGGGAGGGTGGTGGATTTAAAGAAACTCCTGGGATGGCGTGAAAGGCAGCCCCTGTTCGGAAAGCGCATCCTGATCACCAGGGCCTTGAAACAGGCTCACGGCTTTGCCCGAAAGATCATGCAGCTGGGCGGGGAGCCGGTCTGCCTGCCGGTCATTGCCTTGGTGCCGCCGGAGGACTACGCTCCGCTGGACGATGCCCTGGTGCGGCTTCCGGAGTACGACTGGGTTGTCTTTACAAGCGCCAACGGGGTGAACTTCTTCATGCGGAGGCTGCAGGAGTTGAAAATAGACATCAGGAAGCTCAGGGGAGAGATCGCCGCCATAGGGCCTGCTACGGCCGAGGCGGTATCCCGTTTCGGCCTCCAAGTGGCCTACCGGCCCGGGGAGTACCGGGCGGAAGCCCTGCTGGAGGGACTGGGCGGGATGATACCTGCCGGGCGGAGGGTGCTGCTCCCCCGGGCCGCCGAGGCCAGAGAGGTTCTCCCGGAGGGCCTCCGGGCCCGGGGGATCCGGGTGGATGTGGTGCCTGTTTACAGAACGGTGCCGGCGGGCGCCGGGTATAAAGCCGTGGTGCGGGAGCTCCTGGGGGACGGCCGCATCCACTTCATCACCTTTACCAGTTCCTCCTCGGTCCGCAACTTCGCCTCTCTCTTTGCGGACGAGGACCTGAACCGTCTGCTGGAGAGAAGCAGGGTGGCCTGTATCGGGCCGGTTACCGCCGGGACCGCCCGCTCCCTGGGAATGCGTGTGGACATCGTGGCCCGGGAGTATACCGTTGACGGCCTGCTGAAGAGCATTGCCGGGGAAGCGGGGAGGGCGGATACCCCATGAAGCGCGGCCTGTTTTACTTTATCACAGGGGGCGCCAGGAGCGGCAAGAGCCACTATGCCGAAGACCTGGCGGCCGCCCTGGGAGGGCCTGTGACCTACATCGCCACCGCCGAGCCGCTGGACGAGGAGATGGCCGCCAGGATCGAGCAGCACCGCCGGAGAAGGCCGGCGGAGTGGGCCACGGTGGAGGAGCCGAGGAATGTGGCGGCGGTGGTTGAAGAGATCGGGCAGAGGCCTGGGGTGATCCTGATCGATTGCCTCACCCTTTTGATCTCCAACCTGCTCTTCGGCGGCGGGGTTACGGAAACGGATGAGGCCGCCCTGGCGAGGGTGCGTGCCGAAATGGTCCGGCTGGCGGATGCCGCCTGGGGCTCCGCGGCCCACGTGATCCTGGTGTCCAACGAGGTGGGGCTGGGGCTCGTCCCACCCTATCCCCAGGGCCGCCTCTACCGGGATGCCGCCGGTTGGGCCAACCAGCGGATGGCGGCCAAAGCCGATAGGGCAATTTTCATGGTATCCGGCCTCGCCCTCGACCTGAAAGCCCTGCATACGGATGTGCGGAGGCTGCTGGCCGGGCAGCAGCGCCCGGGAGCAGGTGGATATCATGGTTACGACCTTTGAAATCGGCGGTGGGGATCTATGTACCAGAACAGGCTGGCAATTTTGATAATGGCGGTCCTGCTGGACCTGCTGCTCGGCGATCCCCGGGTCCCCTACCATCCGGTAGCCCTGGTGGGGAGGATGATCTCCCGCTGGGAGAGGTTGCTTTACAGGGAGGATGCTCCGGCGTGGCGGCAGCGGCTGGCCGGGGTTTGCTTCGCCCTTGTGAATATCCTGCCGGTGGTTCTTGTGGTCTTCTTCGGCCTCCGGGCCCTCGAAAGGATTCCCGTTCTCTATGCCGCGGTGAGCGTCTTCCTGCTGTGGAGCACCATTGCCGTCCGGAGCCTGGACCGGGCGGGGCGGGAGATATTTGCCTTCCTGGAGGAAGGGGACCTGGCCGGGGCGCGGCTCCACCTCGGATTAATCGTGGGGAGGGACACCGACCACCTGGATGAGGGGGAAATCACCAGGGCGACGGTGGAGACCATTGCCGAAAATGTGTCGGACGGCATCATCGCCCCCCTTTTCTATTTCCTGATCGGGGGAGTGCCTCTGGCCTGCGCCTACCGGGCCGTCAACACCCTGGATTCCATGGTGGGCTATAAAAACGAACGCTACCTCAATTTCGGGTGGTTCTCCGCCAGACTGGACGACCTGGCCAACTACCTGCCGGCGCGCCTGACCGCCCTGCTTCTCCTGGGAGGTGCACTGGTGCGCGGCCTTAACTGGCGGAGGGCGGCCCTGGTTATCTTGAGGGATGCCCGGAAGCACCCCAGCCCTAACAGCGGGTACCCGGAAGCGGCGGTGGCCGGGGCCCTCGGGGTCCGGCTGGGAGGGACGAATTACTACCAGGGGGTGCCTTCCCAAAGGCCGTACCTGGGTGATGCCTGCAACCCCCTGGAACACGGCCACATCAAGGCGGCCCTTGAACTGATGCACTGGGCGGTGGTAATTTTCCTGGCCTTTTTTACCGCCGGGTGGTTTGTCTGGTATGGGGCCTTCCCGGGAGGCCGGATACCGTGAGCTTGCGTGGTGCCGCCTTGGTGCCGGGCTCCTGTGGAGAGATCGTGCAGGGCACCTGTTCGGGGAGGAACTTTCTCGTCTCCTGCCCGGTCAACTGGTACAGCAGGGTGACCGTCTCCATCGAAAGAGGGATAAAAACCACCGTTTATCCTCCCGGCTGCTTCAAGGCAGCCCGGGCGGCGCGCCTGATGCTGGATGCTCTGGGCCGTCCTGAGTTCGGAGCGGTGGTAACCGTCTCGTCGTGTCTCCCGGTCGGCAAGGGAATGGCCAGCAGCACCGCCGACATAGCCGCCGCCTGCTATGCCGTGGCGGCGGCCCTCGGCTGCAGGCCCGAGCCGGAAAGGGTGGCGGAGATCGCTTTGTCCATCGAACCGACCGACGGCACCTTTTCCCCGGGCATTACCCTGTTCGATCATGTGCGCGGCCGGGTCTTCGAGGTGCTGGGCAGCCCTCCCTCCATGGGGATCCTGGCCGTGGACTTCGGTGGGGAGGTGGATACCCTGGAGTTCAACCGGCGCCCGGACCTCCCCTACCTGAACTGCTTGAACGAGCCGGAACTGGCGAAGGCCCTGGCCCTGGTCAGGCTCGGCATCGAAAAGGGGGATCCACGGGCGGTGGGAGAGGGGGCGACCATCAGCGCCCTGGCCAATCAGAGGATTCTTCCGAAGCCCGGGCTTGAGGAACTGATCGATTTCGCCACCCGCATCGGGGCTTACGGCGTCAACGTTGCCCACAGCGGCACCGTGGCGGGAATCCTGCTGCCGCCCGGAAGGGAGAGGGACCCGCATCTAATCGGGCAGGTCCGGGAAAGGTTTCCCGAAATAAAAGCACACTACCCGCTGCGTTTGACGGAAGGAGGGCCGCGCTATCCGGGAAATGTCCGCTATAAGACCGGAGATAGGAAAAGAACGTTCTGTAAAGAAGCACCGGCACGGGGGGGATCTGTCCGCCCTGGCGGAGCGGTATGGTCTGAAACCGGGTGATTTCATCGATTTCAGCGTCAACGTGAACCCTTTGGGACCCCCGCCGGGGCTCTCCCGGGTCTTCGCAGAGGGGCTGCGGCTGGCGGCCGTTTACCCGGATCCTTACTGCGAAGGGCTGCAGGAGGCCGCGGCCGGGTTTCTGGGAGTAAGCCCCGATCAGGTCGTTTTCGCCAACGGGGCGATCGAGCTTATTTACCTGGTGATGCAGGCTCTGCGCCCCAAAACCGTCCTGATCCCGGGGCCCACTTTCAGGGAGTACGAGATTGCCGCCCGGATCTGGCAGGCCCGGATCAGGCACTTCCGGCTCTCCCCGCGAAAAAACTTCGTGCCCGGCCTTGCGCAGCTGATCCGGGCGGCCCGGGGAGCGGATCTGGTTTTTCTGTGCAACCCGAACAACCCCACCGGGAACCTGATACCGGCGGAGGTGCTGCAGCCCTTTTTGAGGTTTTGTGCCGGGGAAGGCATCTTCGTGGTGCTCGACGAGTCGTTCCTGTTCTTTCATCCCCGCCGGGAAGAGCTGACCTGCACCCGGCAGGCGGAACGGAACCGGAACCTCCTGGTGCTGCACTCCCTGACCAAGTTTTATGCCATACCGGGGCTGCGGGTTGGCTGTGGTGTGGGGCACCCGGATACCATCGCCTTTTTGAGCGGTTATCTCCCCCCCTGGCGGGTCAACGGCATTGCCCAGGCCGCCGTGGCGGCCGCACTCGGGCAGACCGAGTACGCCGCTCAAACCCGCTCCTTTGTAAAGGCGGAACGGGAATTGCTGGCCGCCGCCTTGAGGCGAATACCCGGAATCACCGTTTTCCCGTCGGAGGCCAACTACCTGCTGCTCCGGTTGGAGGGGGCTGTGACGGCATCGCTTTTGGCGGACAGGCTGGGACGCCGGGGGATCGTCATCAGGAACTGCAGCAACTTTGCCTTTCTCGACGAGCGGTATGTGCGGGTTGCGGTGAGGGATCGTGAGAACAACAATAAGCTGCTGGAGGAACTGGCAGCGGCCGTGCGATAACGCCACTTAAAGGAAGGGTGGAGGACCGTCGATGCCTGTTCGAAACGACCGCAATAGGGACTTGACGAAAGGGCAGGAAGGAGCCGGTTACAGGCTGCACGATGGCAGGTTCCTGCGCCGCGGCTATACCACGGGGACCTGCGCCGCTGCGGCGGGACGGGCCGCGGTGCTCGCCCTGCTCGGCCGGAACCCGGACAGGGTTTGTGTGGATCTCCCCGGTGGAAAGACTGCGGTTTTAAAGGTAGAAGGCTTCGAGCGCTGCGAAGACCGGGCCAGGGCATGGGTGATCAAGGATGCCGGCGACGACCCGGATGTGACCCACGGGGCGCGCATTGAGGCGACCGCCCGCTTTATCCCTGAAGGCATCGAGGTGCGCGGCGGCCGCGGTGTGGGGATCGTGACGAAGCCCGGCCTGGCCGTGCCCCCCCACCGGCCGGCCATCAACCCGGTGCCGCTGCAGATGATCCGGGAGAACGTGGCGGCGGTGCTTCCCCCGGGACGCGGCGCCGAGATCACCATCAGCGTCCCGGAAGGGGAAAAGCTCGCCCGGCAGACCATGAATCCCCAGCTGGGCATTGTCGGAGGTATTTCCATTTTGGGCACGACGGGCATCGTGGAGCCGATGTCCGAAGAGGCGTTCAAGGCCGCCCTCATTCCCCAACTCCGGATCGCCAGAGGCGCAGGGTACGAAACGATCCTGCTCACCCCCGGTCGCCGCGGGGTGAGGCTCGCTTCGGAGCTCCTGGGGGCACCGTCCGAGGCGGTGGTGATGATCAGCAACTTTGCCGGCTTCATGCTTGAGGAGTGCGTGCGGCAGGGGTTCCGGCGCGTGGTTCTCTGGGGACATGCCGGCAAGCTGGCGAAAATAGCTGCCGGCAGCTTTCAGACCCACAACCGGATTGCCGACGGGAGGGCGGAAGCAGTGGCCGCCCTGGCCGGGGCCAGGGGGGCGGGAGCCGACCTGATCAACGAGATCCTGGCCGCTCCCACCGTGGAGGCGATGGTGGCTGTTTTAAAAGACGCCGGCCTGCAGGAGGTCTGGAACGACCTGGCGGGCCGCGCCAGCCGGCGCGCCGCCCTCTACAGCAGGGGACGCCTCCAGGTGGGCACCGTGCTCTTTTCTTACGACGGGACGCTGCTGGGCTGCGATCGGGCGGCCGTCAGGCTGCTTGCGGAGGCGGGCTGGCCGCTCGGCGGGTGCCGGTCCCAGGGGGCTGTGCCGATGAGGGTTGGGGACTAGAGTGGCATACGGCGCCGGAGACTTCATCCTTTTGCGGAAAAGATCCGGCCTGCAATTGATCGACTAACGGGTATAGAAGGGAATGGTGGCTTTGGCTTACCCGGTAACCGTGGTGGGAGTGGGGCCCGGGAGCGGTGAATACCTCTCTCCGGCGGCTGCCGCAGCCGTCCGGGAGGCGGAAGTACTGGTGGGAGGGAGGCACGCCCTGTCCCTCTTTCCGGAGGACGGCAGGGAGCGGCGCCTGATCGGGAGCGACCTGGACGGTGTGCTCGATTTTATTGACGGCGCAAGGCAGGAGAAGCGGGTGGCCGTGCTCCTTTCGGGCGATCCCGGTTTTTTCAGCCTGCTCCCCCGTTTGAGGTTGCGGTTCGGGGCGGAGAATTTAAGGGTGATTCCGGGGATCAGTTCCCTGCAGCTGGCATGTGCCAGGCTGGCCTTGAACTGGCAGGATTTTTATACGGTGAGCGTGCACGGCAGGAGCGGTGAGGCGCTGGCGGCGGCCTGCGGCAGGCCCAGGGTGGCCGTGCTCACCGGGCCGCAGTATCCGCCGGGGGAGGTGTGCAGGTACTTTCTGGAACGGGGCTGCAGCTACGATCGGGTGGTGGTGCTTACGGATCTGGGGCTCCCCGGTGAGCTGGTGACCGCCGCAACCCTGGAGGAGGGCTCCCGGCTGGTAGGCCGTGGGAACAGCGTCGTGTTGCTGCTCCGGGAGGCGGAGGGACAAGCTGACGCCTCCCCCGAAGCCAAGGATGCCTCCCGTCCTGGGGAATTGCCGGAGGGCCTGGAAAACCCGCAGGACTGGTCCGGGGTGGTGACTCCGGGTCTGCCCGACGAGGCCTTCTTGCGCGGTGGCACCGCCATCTCCCGGGAGGAGGTGCGCGCCCTCACCCTGTGCAAGGCGCGCCTGGGACGGGGGATGACCGTGATCGAGATCGGGGCCGGCTCCGGTTCCTGGACGGTGGAGGCCGCCCGCCTGATCGCCCCGGGCCGGGTATGGGCGGTGGAAAGGGATCCCTCCGCCGCGGCCCTGGTGAGGGCGAATGTGGAAAGGTTCGGGCTCTCCAACGTCACCCTGGTTGAGGGTGAAGCCCCATCGGCCTGCGCCGGTTTTCCCCGGGCGGACCGGGTTTTGATCGGCGGCAGCGGAGGGAGGCTGGAGGAGGTCCTGGCTGCGGCCCGGGAGTGGCTGCACCCCGGAGGGCTGCTGGTGCTCACGGCGGTTACTCCGGAAACCTTCAGCACCGCCTGGAGGCTGCTCCGGGGAGAGGGCTGGGAGGATTGTGAAACGGTACTGATCAATGTGGGGCGTGTGGAACCGCGAGGCGGAGCCCAGATCTGGAAGGGCGAGAACCCGGTCTTTATCCTGCGCGCCCGGCGCGCGGAGGAGGGGCGAGCAGATGTCTGAAAAGGGCAGATTGTACGGAATCGGTGTCGGGCCTGGGGATCCCGACCTGCTGACCTTGAAAGCCGTCAGGATTATCCGGGAAGCGCCCGTGATATTCGTGCCGAAGGGGGATACGGGGGAAAAGAGCCGGGCCCTGAGCATTATCTCCCCCTTTCTGCGAGACGGCCATGAGCTGAGGGAAATAACCCTCCCTATGACCAGGGAGCCCGGGGCTTTAAGGCGGGCCTGGGAAGAGGCCGCCGGAGAGGTGATCGCGGTGCTGGATAAGGGGAAGGACGCGGTTTTTGTGACCCTGGGGGACAGCACCCTCTACAGCACTTATTATTACCTTTATGAGGCCCTCCGGAGCCGCAGGCCGGACCTGGCAGTGGAAACGGTGCCGGGGGTATCCTCCTTCAGCGCAGGGGCGGCCGTACTGAACCGCGCCCTGGCCGTCGGCCGGGAAAGCCTGGCGATAGTGCCGGCCTCCCGGGGTATGGATTTTATCCGGCGGGTCCTGGCCGCCTTTGACTGTGTGGTTCTGCTCAAGGTGGCTCCTGTGCTGGGAGAAGTTATAAACCTCCTGGAGGAATTGGGACGCCTGGAGGAGGCGGCCTATGTCTGCAGGTGCGGCATGCCCGGCCAGTTCCTCAAGGAAAACCTTGCCGGGCCGGGGGAGCTTCCCGGGGACTACTTCTCCCTGATCCTGGTGCGGGGAAAACGCTTGCTTCCTTAGACCATAACGCCGTTTCCGGTGGCACCAGGAGAGAATAAAAATTGTGGTTTATCCTTGCAGGCGCAGCGACCTACGGAGGTTGTTACTCGCCCTTGACGAAGGAGCAGCTAACGGCAGCCGAAGCGAAACAGGATGTTGAGCTAGGCGACTCTGCGCCATGGATGGCGTCATAGGAGCCGGTCGGCTG
>DULK01000084.1 GCA_012840385.1 Syntrophomonadaceae bacterium | reverse complement strand
TAAATTCGGCAAAATCGAAATCTCCGTTGCGCATCTTATCGTAAACAAATTTCACGGCTTCCTTGACTTCAGGGGAAACAGCCTGGTAAAAAGCCAGGTGCTTGGGTTGTATGCCTATAAATAGCACATGGGGAACGGTTTCTTTCAAAGCTTTGATTAGAAATGATAATGGCAGGTTATGGGTGGTCATCAAAAACTGGTTAGCGATATCCTCCTCGGAAAGAATACGGATACTTCCTGGCGATAGTCCCATTTCTGCGGCATCCACAACCACTACCATTTCGGCCCCGAATTCACGAACCTTATGGATGTGATTTTCCGGTGCCGAGCCACCGTTAAGAACCTCCCAGTTATCTAACGGCGAACGGGTAAGCAGTCTGGCCAGCAGCGGCCCGGCCGCATCGTCTCCCATCAATTCGTTTCCCACCGTGAACAGAAGTCGCTTCATATGCGCCTCACGACCAGGTAGATTACAGGGTCCTGCTCCATGAGCCGCAAAAGCCTCGTTAGTTTCGCGGTCCACTTCTGTTCCCGGTGCGGCAAGCTCTTCAGCACCCAACTGAGAGCATCCAGTAAAACGGATACATGTTCCTTTGTTATTTCGATTTCTCCCCATTTGAGTACCCCTTCCAGCTTTCTTCTCGCTTCACCCTCCGGTATTTTGGCGAGCAAGCTTTGATACGCTGTTGCATTGATTTTGAATACCGGTGTCAGGCAATCAAGTACCCCAATGTGGTGCCCAATTGCCTGGGTATAGTAGATGAGGTTTTTAGAGCGGCCCGGTGTATCCTTGCTGTCAACAAATTTTCTGCTTAGCTGATAGAATTGGATCTCAGCCGTCATGACCGGTAGCCCTTTCTTTTCCATTCAGTAAAATACTGGTGTAATATGGTATAAATATTCCGCAGGTGCTCATCCTCTTCGCCATGCAGCAATTCCTCGAACCCTTGCTCAATCCTGTCTGAGTCCTCTGCTGAAAGCACCTCAAGGTATTGATCCGCTATTTTTCTTCCGTACCAGTAACCGCACAGGCGCCTGGCCTCTCGTTCAATCCTTTTCCTGAGTTCGATCGGGACATGGGGATACCGCAGCTGAACCAGGGAGTTCTCCTCTTCTTCGTAATGCTCACCCTTTATTTTTTGAGCCAAGAAGCCGAGGGCTGTTGCAAAACCGTAAATAGTCGCACCAGGTGTGGGTGGGCAACCGGGGATGTAGAGATCTACGGGGAAAATTCCGTCTGCCCCTCCCCAGACGGCGTAGCTGTCGTGAAAGATCCCCCCGCTGCAGCCGCAGGCCCCGTAAGCCACCACCAGCTTGGGATCGGGTGCCGCATTATAGGCGCGCATGGCAGGGAGTCGCATTGCTCTTGTCACCGGCCCCGTGAAGACAAGGATATCAGCGTGGCGGGGGGAGGGAACAACCTTGATCCCAAACCTTTCTACGTCAAACAGGGGTGTTAATGCGGCAAAAATTTCGATCTCGCATCCGTTGCATCCCCCGCAATCAATGCGGTAGACATAGACGGAACGCTTGATATCCCGTAAAAGCCTTTGTTTTAATACTGTAATATCTGGTTCCGGATCCGGGACAGACTCACGTTTCATGTTGTGCATAGGTTCATCTCCCTTCCATTTGAAGTATTTGCGTCTCTTGCAACTTTTCCACGCCAAGCATCCTCCTGCATTCAGGACAGGTCTCCAAAAGGGACTCCCTTTTAGCCAGTTCCGATTCCGGAAGGCCTGCCTGGGCCAGCAGGAGCAGTACATAACCCAGTTCTTTGGCGGGGGCAAAAAACCTGCCGCACTTCCTGCACTTGGTTAACGGGAAGTCTGCATGGCAAATGAGGTCTTCTTTACTGAATGCGGCCAGCTCAAAGTCGGTTGAGAGGGTAATCGCTCCGGTCGGACAAACCTCTTCACACCGTCCACAGAAAATGCAACGACCATAAAAGAGAGATAAGGACCTGATACCTTTGTCGAGGTCAGAGTGTATGGTGATGGCATTGGCGGGGCATGCGAGGGCGCAGGCTCCACAGGAAATGCAGGGTTCGACTTTATATTCCGGTTTGCCCCGGAAACCGGGGGCCACCTCCAGCGGTGTAAAAGGGTATCTGATGGTTGCCTCGCCAATCTCAAGCACTTTTTTCAGTAATTTGAACATCCGTACAACCCCCTTTCAAAGCTAAGACTTAAGAGGTGAGTTCTTTCGTTCCAGGCAATAGCGCTCAAGTTCTTGATAGGGCACTATTTGCGTCTTTTTTTTGCGGACATCGACAACTGTAACCCTTTCCGTGCATGAATAGCAGGGATCAATGCTGGCAACGATCAGGGGTGCATCTGAAAGAGCGTTTCCTCTGAGCATAAAACGAAGAGCAGGCCAGTTGTTGTAGCTGGAAGCCCGTGGCCGCCACCTGTACAACTTCTGGTTGTCCATGGTCATCACCCAGTGTACGTCTTCGCCACGGGGTGCTTCTACATAGCCGAGGGCAAAACGGTGCGGCTTGTAGGAGAAGCCCTCAACCAGGATGGGGCCCTCCGGCATCTCGTCCAGGCAGTGCTCTAAAATCGCAAAGATTTCATAGATCTCCAGCGCCCGGACCAGCACCCGGGAGAGAACATCGCAGCCATCCTTGGTGATCACCTGCCACGGCACCTTGTTGTATGCACAGTATGGGTGATCCGCACGGGTGTCTCTGGCGTAACCGGAACCACGAATATTGGGGCCAACCGGGCTGAAATCCCTGGCTGTTTTCCGGTCCAGAACTCCAACGCCTTGCGTTCTCTTGGCCAGATTGGGGGTGCTGAGCAGGATGTCGATCAGATCGTCAACTTCCCGGCGTATTTCTCTCAGCAAATGAATAACTTGCTTTCTTTCCTCCTTGAGGATATCGCCTCGCACCCCCCCAATCAGGTTCATGCCGTATGTTTTGCGAGTTCCTGTCAGTATCTCCGCCATCTGCATTGATTTTTCCCGTACCCGGAAGAACTGCATGAAACCGGTGTCAAACCCCAAGAAGTGACAGGCGAGGCCCAGATTCAAAAGGTGGCTGTGCAGCCTCTCCGTTTCCAGAAAAATGGTCCTGATATATTCCGCACGCGGTGGTATCTCCAGACCGATGGCGTTTTCCACCGCAGTCGTGTAGGCAATGCTGTGGGCAAACCCGCAGATGCCGCAGATGCGCTCTGCCAGGAAATGGATCTGATCATAATCAAACCGGTTCTCCGCCAGCTTTTCCATACCCCGATGGCAGTAGAAAAGGCGGTAATCCGCATCGATGATGGTTTCTCCGTCTACATAAAGGCGGAAATGTCCCGGTTCGTCAGAGGTAACATGCAGTGGACCCAGGGGTACCTGGGAAAGCCCCTCGTTTTCGATCTCGATGAAAGGGTAGTCTTCACTTTTATCCGCCGGGTCCGGACGGTAGCGGTAATCCATGGCATCCTTCCGGAGGGGATAAAGGTCGTCCGGCCAGTCGTCGGGTAAAACCAGGCGGCGTGGGTCGGGATGTCCCACCGGGATTAAACCGAACAGGTCACGCACATCCCGCTCATACCAAACGGCTGCAGGGACCCGTGGTGTTACTGACGGGAACTCCGGCTTCCCGGGCGGGATCAGGGCCTTCACGGTCAGCCAAGCATTGTCTGCCGGGTCCTGGTTTTCCAGCGAGAACACGTAGTAAATGGCAAATGATCCGTGCAGTTCGCGCTCATCGTTCCCGACGACAGAAGAAAGCCATCCTCCCTGCCGGTAATAGACCTCTTCCACGATTTCCGGCAGGCGGTTGAGCTCGACGGTGATAGTCACCTGGTCGGATGTCTGCCTGGTCTCCTCCAGGATCGCCATCCCAAACTTGTCCCGCAAGGCTGCCAGGCATTTTTGACCGCGAGGCTGTTTCAGATCAGGCATGCGGTATTCCTCCTTATTTAACTAAATTCCCGCATTAACAATGCTGACGGCACCCTTTAGCAGCTGGTAAAGGGGTGCCGGGATGTAGATACCGAGTCCGAGCATGAGCACGAAGAGTAGAAAAACAGGGAGGATGGTTTGCCAGTTGACATCCCCTCTAGCCACATTCCCGGGGGGTGAACCGAAGATTGCTTCTCCGATCAGGCGCAGGAAAGCGGTAAAGACGATGACGAGCAGGAGCAAACAGGCGACCATGAGCCAGAGATAACCCCTCTGCAATCCGGCACTAACCGTTAACAGTTCGCTGATAAAGATGTTGAAGGGTGGGCAACCGGCAATCGCTAGCGCCCCGCTCCCCAACAGAAAAGCGGAAAAGGGGGCGATCCGGAACATCCCTTTGATGGTATGCAGGTCCCTGGTACCGTACTTGATCAGGACGTTCCCCGATGTACAGAACAGCAGGGATTTGGCGACGCTGTGGTTGATTATGTGCAGCAGGGCGGCCAGCACCCCCGGAGGCCCCCCGATACCCAGGCTGACGGTGATCAGGCCGATATTTTCAATACTGCTGTAGGCCAGCAATCTCTTGAGATCATGCTGAATGAAGATGAGGAAGGCGGCCCAGGCTACCGACAGGACACCGAAGACGAGGAATAGTACCCTAGGGAAGCCCGTTCCGAGAGACTGACCGGCTACCATGTAGTATCTGATGATCGCAAACAGGGCACAGTTCAAAAGCACTCCGGACAGCAGGGAACTTACCGGGCTGGGTGCCTCACTGTGGGCATCGGGCAGCCAGGCATGCATGGGAAAGAGGCCGGCCTTGGTGCCGAAACCGATCAGGATAAAAACAAAGGCCAGTTTCATGACCAGGGGATCGAGCATCCCGGCACCCTTGATGATTTCCGTCCAGAGAATCGCCCTGCCGGCATGGTGCAACAACTGAAAGGAATTGGAGTAAACGAGGATGGTTCCGTAAAGGGCAAAAGCAACGCCGACGCTGCAGATCAGCACGTACTTCCAGGCCGCCTCCAGTGAAAACCGGTGACCGTAGATCCCCACCAGGAAAGCCGAACCCAGGGTTGTTGCTTCAATCCCAGCCCACATGAGAACGATGTTATTGGAAAGCACGGTGAAAACCATTGTAAAGAGAAAGAGGTGAAAGAAACCGTAATATGTGCTGAGTGTGCCGGTCGTCACCTCACCTCTTGCCAGTTCGGATCTCATGTAACCGATGGAATAGAGCCCGTTGAGGAACCCCATCACTCCAATCACCAGCACGAATACCGCTGCCAAGTGGTCTGCATAAAACCAGGCTCCAATTGCCGAGAGGTTGCCGGTGGTAAGCACTGATTTGACGGTGACCAGAGAGAGTACCAGGAGCAGGGTGATCCCCGCCAGGTGCAGCCCCTCCAGGATGCGTCGCGACCATGCTGCCGCAACCCTTGCACCGAAGGCTAGTAGGGATACTGCCAGGGGAACTGTCAGAAGCCAGATCAGAATATTTCCGTTCATATGTCTCACCTACCCTTTGAGAGAAGTCAGTTGGTCGGTGTCGAGGGTACCCAGCACACTGAATAACCGTACGGCGATCAGACTCATAATGAGGACGGCGAAAATGGCATCGGTCAGGATTCCGATCTCCACGGTTTCCTGGGCATTGAAAGCCATAAACGCCAGGGTCAGATGCGCCCCGTTTTCCATTAAACAGTACCCTAAAATCTGTTTCAGAGCATTGCGCTGGGTGAGGATACAAAGCAATCCCAACATGAAGTGGGCGATGGAGACCGCCAGGGCAGGTTTCAGTTTAATGACAGCCTGCATGTGGAAGGGTGTGACGATCAGGAAGGCCAGACCCACAAAGACTGCGGCGATAAAAAGGGATACGACCGGATTCAGGGATGTGCCCGGCTCTGAGGGGTTACCCACCCTTTTCAGTGCTCTGATTACGATCAGGGGGACCAGGATCACCTTTGTCACCAGGGCGGTAACGGACCAGATATAGAGCGGTTCAGCCTTCATGAAAACGGCCAGGGAGAAAAAGATCAGTACCAGGACAAAGGACTGGATGCTGTAAAGCTGTGCGGAAAAGCGGGGATTTCTGGCCTCCACAACCATGAGAGAGGTCACTATTAAAACAACTGCCAGGGCATTGACCAGATTAATTCCGTTCACCTGTCTTCACCTCACTTTAAACCTGTACTAGGTAAAAAATAAAGGACAGCATGGCGATCCCCAGGGCGAACCAGGTTAGCTGGGGAGCCTTGTAGATGGTCAGCCGCGCCATGGAATTCTCCAGGACGGCTGCAATGCAGAAGCAGCAGGCTATTTTTAAGAGAAAAAGCGCCAGGCCCGCGGCCACGGCAACCAGATCGGTGGTGGCGGCGTTTCCGAAAGGGAAAAAGACGGCCAGAAAGAGCGCTGCTGCCAGGACCTGTTTCATAAGCAGCCCCCAGTGGATCAGGGCAAGGGAGCGGCCGGAATATTCTGTAAGCGGCCCCTCCTGGATCTCCTGCTCCGCCTCGGCCAGGTCAAAGGGGAGCTTACCCATTTCGATGAAGGAAGTGATGGCAAATGCGGCCATTCCCAGCCAGATCACCGGTGAAGTATAGGGGAGCTTCCCTGAAGCGATCATCTGGCCGATTACTCCCAGGTTTGTAGTGCGGGCAAAACAGGCAAGGATGAAAAGCACCAGCATGATGGTAGGCTCGACCAGGGCGGAAATCCCCATTTCCCGGATACTTCCCGTCCCGGCAAATCCACTGCCGGAGTCCAGACCGGAAACCGCCAGGAAAAACCTGATCACGGTAAACAGGTAAACAACCACGATAAAGTCACCTGCGCTTCCCAACGGGGAAGCCAGCGTCCCCATGGGAAGAAGCATGGCGATGAGGAGGACGGTGGCCATGATTATATAAGGAGTCGCTCGGAAGACCCAGGTGGTGTAAGCAGGCCTGACCTCCTGCCTCTTCATCAGTTTCAGGATGTCATAATAATATTGAAAAACCGGGGGTCCCTGGCGGGAGTGCATCTTTGCTCTCAGCACCCGTGCCAGGCCGGCGAAAAACGGAGAAACCATCAGCAGCAAAAGAGCCTGCAGCAAACCAATCAGGAACATGCTACCATTAAACAAGGAAACCGCCTCCTCTAAAGACCGATGACTGCCAGGAGAATCACCAGAACCGCAATGATATAGAAGCAGTAGAAGCGCACATTACCCATCTGCAGGTTCTGGAGCGTCCTGCTGAGGGAAAGTACACCCCTGGCCAGTGGCCGCCCGCAATACCTGGTCCACATGTCATCCTCCTGCACTTCGTATACCAAGCTCGTCTGGAAGTACTCTCCCGCCGCTTTCTTTCCTTTGAAAGAGGTTTTGACAGTGTATAGCGGGTGGAAGATTGATTGCATCACCTGGGCAAAGGAACGGGCGGTGCAGGCCATCGCAGGCTCATACCTGTAGCCGCAAGCCCAAGGCGTAGGGTCGATCCGGGGGTGCGAACCGGATCTGCCAAAGACGGCAACAATGAGCAGTGGAAGAAACAAGAGGCCTGCCAGGAGAACGGAGAGAAGAGGCGTAGAAAGCATTCCTTGGGCCGGGTTCCCGGCGAAGGTGGTGAGGCCTGTCGCCACTGAAACTGTTTTCGAGCCAACCAGATCTGTTGCCATCCCGGCAATCCTCGGAGCGAGAGCCGGCGCCCCGAGCCCCAAGACTAGGCACCCGATAGCGAGTAGGAACTTTCCTAGAATCATAGAAAAGGGAACTTCAACCGCAACCTCAGCCTTACTGGTTCGAAACGGTCCCGCAAAGGTAATCCCGTATGTTTTGACAAAGCACATGGCCGTTAAAGCGCTGGCCAGTGCCAGCAATGCGGCGAAGAGAGGCCCCCAGAACTTATCCGCCAGACCCCCTCTAACTCCCATAGACAAGAGGGATTGAAAGGTAAACCATTCACTGACAAAACCGTTGAGAGGAGGAAGCGCCGAAATGGAAATGGCTCCGGTCAGGAAGAACAGTGCAGTGAAAGGCATCTTCCTCGCCAGTCCACCCAGCTCTTCAAAATTCCTGGTGTGGGTCCTGTACAGCACGGAGCCTGCTCCCAGGAAGAGGAGACCCTTAAAAACAGCATGGTTGAAGGTGTGGTACAGGCCGGCCAGTAATCCAAGGGTCATCAGTGCGGGGTTACCGGTAGCAAGTCCGATGATTCCAGTTCCAACCCCCATGAGGATGATCCCTATATTTTCCACACTATGGAAGGCGAGGAGCCTCTTGATGTCATGTTGTGCCAGAGCATAGATTACTCCAAGTACGGCTGAAACTGTCCCGACCGCCAGCACCAGAAAACCCCACCACCAGTAGCCGGCTCCTAAAAAGTCAACGCATACCCGGATGATACCGTAAATTGCGGTTTTAATCATCACACCTGACAGGAGGGAGGAAACATTCGATGGAGCAGCGGAGTGAGCTTCCGGCAGCCAGAAGTGCAGCGGAACCGCTCCTGCCTTGGCGGAAAAACCGGTAAACGCCAGGACAAAGATCACTGAGCTCAAAACCGGAGAGAGGTTTGCTTTCCTAAAAGCACTAAAGTCAAAACTTCCCGTTTTTGCAGAGAAAACCAAAAGAGCAACCATGATCAGGGAAGTGCCGGCATGGGCCACCAGGAAGTACAGGAAGCCGCCGTTAATAGACCTCTGGTCACGTTCATAAATTACCAGGAAATAAGAAACCAGGGTCATGACTTCCCAGAAAATCAAAAAGTACAGGGCATTGCCAACGGTCACAACCAGTACCATGGATGCTATAAAAAGATTGTATAGTAAGCCGAGCAATCCCGGATTTTTTTGTTTGTACTCATTCAAGTATGAGATTGAATACAGGGAGGTGGCTGCTGCCAGAAAACAAATTACCAGAACCATAAAAGCGGAGAGTTGGTCAACATCTATGATAAACCTCGTTAAGGGGAGCCATCCGCTCGCATTGATGCTGAAGCCGGCTCCTGTTGTGAATACCAGTATGGCTGAGATGATGCCGGAGATCGATGCCATGCATGCACTCAAACCTGTAATTAAATTCGCTGTTCTGGCTGCTCTGTTGAAGAGAAGGGCGAGCAGCCCACCTGCTGTGTATAGAAAAACGGCAAGTGAAAAGAACCCACGGGCATCCATCAGCCTCACTCCCCTTCTTCATTTAAGATCGAATCCACAACAGCAACGGAACTTATTCTCTTCAATTTAATCAAGCGCTCCACCTGGTCGCCTGCTATCAACTGCAGGGCCTTGGTGGGGCAGACCTTTACACACTGGGGACCATCTGTGCTGGAGCAGCACAGGTCGCATTTAATCGCCACTGTTTTTTGACCTGCCAGCCAGGCGAGCAATGATTGCACCTGACCGGCAGGTTTGGGGATGGAAGGGGGGAATGTTCCGTTCATTGTTATGGCACCGAAAGGACAGACCAGGGCACACATCTTGCATCCGATGCAGGCCTGCTCTTTCACTAAGACCATACCATCTCTGATCTCAATGGCGTTGACCGGGCACACGACGGCGCACGGGGCGTCCTCGCAGTGGCGGCACTGGACGGGCATTGTCCCCCTAGGGGAGTAAGTGATGTGAAGCCTGGGAGCGGCCTGAAGCCCGCTCTTCCGATGAGCAGCCGAACACGCTACCACACAGGTATAACAGCCGAGACAACGGTTGGGGTTGGCAATCACGAAACTGTTTAACATCTTATCTCCTCCCCTGACTGAACTTGGTCGCCACTTCCCTGGTAAGATCCACCAGGTACTTTTCTTTCTTTTCTTCATATAGTTGCTTGGCCTCGGCCGGTGATATTTTTTTAACCTGTACAGCTGCTACCTTGATTTCGGGTATCCCGGACACCGGATCGGTGGTATGGTTCGTTAACTCGTTGACATTGGCTTCCCAGAAGTGGAAGGTGGTGAAGACGGTTTTCTCCGGGACCCGTTCTGTCACCCAGGCAGTGGCTGCGATGCTGCCGCGCCTTGTCGACAGTTTAACAAAATCACCGTCGGCTATACCAAGCCTCGCGGCGTCCACTGGATTTATTTCGATTAGCTGCTTGGGCCCTACCTGATCCAACGGCTCGCACCTGCGGGTCATGGTGCCGGTGTGATAGTGATACACTCTTCTTCCTGTGGTCAGGACAAAGGGATAAGTTTCATCGGGCAACTCGGAGAGGCTGCCTGTCAATGGATTCTTAAAGGACGCGGCCTTCTCCCCCGGTACCTGCACGGGATCGAACAGTACGGGGCGAAGCACCGCTTTGCCGGACGGGGTCGAGAATTTACCCCCCTGGTACAGGATCGGTGTGCCCGGGTGGTCCTCCGCAGGGCAGGGCCAGTTGATTCCCCTTTCCTGATCCAGGCGCTGGTAGGTGATTCCACCGAACTTTTCCGGCACGAGCCTGCGGACTTCTTCCCAGATCTCCCTGGGGTGCAAGTAGTTCATCTTGTGGTAGTCAAGCAGCCTGGCTAAAGCGCTGAAAACTTGCCAGTCAGGAAGTGCCTCACCGGGAGGATCAACGGCCTTACGCACACGTTGGACCCTTCGCTCGGTGTTGGAAAAGGTGCCGTCTTTTTCACCCCAGCAGGCGGCAGGAAGAACCACGTCGGCCAGGCGGGCGGTTTCTGTAAGGAAAATGTCCTGCACCACTAGCAAATCGAGGTGCTCCACGGCATGGCGGAAGTGATTGGAGTCAGGGTCGCTCATGACCGGGTTTTCTCCGAAAACGTAAAGAGCGCGGATGCAGCCGTCCAGGATGGCGTCAGGCACCTCTGATATCTTGATTCCCACTTTGGCCGGAAGTTTGACTCCCCATTCCTTTTCAAACCGTGCACGGTTTTTCTGATCTGTTACATTCAGGTAACCCGGCAGGGAGTTGGGGAGACAGCCCATATCGCAGGCACCCTGAACGTTGTTCTGCCCCCTCAGGGGGTTGACTCCGGTGCCAGGTCGTCCCAGGTTACCCGTGATCGCCGCCAGGTTGGAGAGAGCCACCACCGTGGCCGTCCCAAAGCTGAACTGGGTGACCCCCATGCAGTAAATGATCGAGGCTGCTCCGGCCCGGGCATAGAGCCTTGCCGCTTCAATCAGATCTTGTTCGGGAATTCCGGTTAAACCGGCAACGCAAGCAGGTGTAAACTCCTCCACCGCCTGTTTAACATCGTCAAAACCCTCGGTGTGCTCCTTGATGAAAGCGGAATCAAAAAGCCCCTCCTTGATGATGACATGGAGCAGGCAGTTGATCAGCGGGATATTGTACCCTGCCGGCACTCTCAGCCAGATATCCGCTTTGTTGGCCATCTCGGTCAGGCGCGGATCGGCAACGATTAGCCTCGCCCCCCGTTCCCGGGCCTTAATTATTTGCCGGGCCACCAGGGGATGGCATTCCGCAGTGTTCGAGCCTATGACAAAGATGACCTCGGTATTTTTCCCGATTTCCGGTATAGAATTCGTCATTGCCCCACTGCCTAACGTCATCGCCAGACCGGCGACCGTGGGGGCGTGTCAGAGACGGGCACAGTGGTCGACATTGTTTGTGCCGATCACCGCCCTGGCAAATTTTTGGGCAACGTAGTTTTCTTCATTTGTGGCTCTGGCGGAAGCGAATAGAGCGATGGCATCAGGCCCTGACTCCTGCTTGATCTTTGCAAGTTGACGCGCCACAAAATCAAGGGCTTCCTCCCAGTGAACGGCCACAAATTTTCCGTCTTTTTTTATGAGAGGGGACGTCAATCTTTCTGTATTGTCGATGTGCTGGTACCCGTAATAACCCTTGACGCACAGTTCCCCCTCGTTCACGGGATGCAATCCGTCCGGTTCGATGCCGACAACACGCCCTTTCTCCACAACCAGGTACAGTCCGCACCCGGTCCCGCAGTAAGGACATACCGTCAATACCCTTTTACTTTCTTTCTCTGTCAAATAGCATACCTCCTCGCCTTGTCAACTGAATAAAGTTCTGCACAAAAACGTACATTTTACTGGGCTGGGTGGTGTGGAAGGATGAAACAGAACAACTCCTAGGTGTTGATGTGAAATGCTGTATGCCGTCATGATCGGGACAGGTGTTAGCCACATCGATGGTAGTGAAGGTAAGGGATTCGGATTTCAGAGTGCAGTCAAAGCAAGAGTAGCGTCGGTTAGATCGCTGAATACCGGATTCAGTTAATAAATTTAGTTAATAATGCTATAATGGTGTATGGTGATTTTGAACGAGCCACCTCCCTGATAAAATTTGCTGCAATCTGACTCAACTCATGTGGCTATTACGGGATCGTTCTCTAGACTCGAGTTTAAGAGTGCTGATTTGGGTATTCAATAAAGGGAAAATATGATTTCCTTTTAGGCAAATAAAAACTTTTTAGGAAAATTCCCTTTCGAGTGCCGGGTTTCATTAATCTGAAATTCCGGATGGATTAGCCGTACAAAGCATGTTAGGAGAAATAAAGTAAATAAAAAACATAATTTAGAAGAAAAAAGTAAATATAAAACATAAAAAAAGAACTGTGCTTAAAGGCAGTGTTTATGATTAAGGCACGCTTTTGGTAGCAGGGGTGCGGCACAAGTGGGCTGTACCGGTCAAAAAATTTTGGTTACTGGAAAGGTTTTTGACGAATTCTGGCGAATTATTGTGAGGATAGTTAGTTTGCCAGGAAGGTGAATAGTTGAATCGAGTCATATTAGGATTGGGAATGGATTTTATATTACAGTTTTCCATATCTACATAGATATGGACGGCTTAACGAAGGCCTGTGAAACTCCGATTTAGCTTACCTAAAGCGGCATGCCTTCAGAGAAACGGGCCGCTATGGTGGCTAAACGCAGGATGCCGGTTATAGATGGAAGCGGCAGCCGTAGGGTGTCCGGGGAAACCCGGGTACCTCCCAACCTTGGAAAGGAGTTGCTTGAATTATAAGGTGCGCCTGTCCGGGTTGGTGGCGCACCTTTATATGTGTACGCATGGGAGGGAAAAGAGGTTGAAGCCACAGCATGTAGGAACGCAGGAGATTGATCCCCGCATCAGAGAAGCTCTCCTGAAAGCCGCACCTGAAGGAAGGATTACCTGTCCTGAAGCCAGGGAACTGGCCGACTCCCTGGGGGTATCCCCCAGGGTTATCGGGGATGCGTGCAACCGGTTGAAGATCAAGATCAAGGGTTGCGCCCTGGGGTGTTTTTAAAAGGAGAATTGTCAATGGGAACGGAACTTTTTACGGTGCTGCCTGTTAGTGAGGCAAGAGCGGAACTGGCCAAACACCTGCCCCCCGAGTTGCGCAAAAGGGAACAGAAGCCGCTCCTGCAATGCCTGGGAAGGAGGCTGGCACGCCCGGTGGTGGCCCGGGAGAACGTCCCCGGATTTGCACGTTCCACGGTGGATGGCTACGCGGTGCGGGCGCAGGACACCTTCGGTGCGAGCGAGGGTCTCCCTTCCTTATTGACCGTCACCGGGGAGGTCGGGATGGGCTCTGCACCCCGGCACGGGATCGGTGCGGGCGAGGCAATGCGGGTGGCCACCGGGGGGATGCTGCCGCCAGGGGCGGACGCGGTGGTTATGGTAGAGCACACAGAGCAGGTAGGGGAACGGAACATCGAGGTCGGCAGGCCGGTGGGACCGGGTGAGAACGTGATCGGCCCCGATGAGGACGTGAGGTCCGGGGAAGAGGTCTTTCCCGCCAATCACCTGATCCGCCCCCAGGATCTCGGCTACCTGGCCGCCCTGGGAGAGGTTACGCTTGAGGTTTACGCTCCCCTGCAGGTCGGCATCGTCTCCACTGGGGATGAGATTGTTCCCCCCGAAGAAAAGCCGGGGCCCGGCCAGGTGCGGGACGTCAACAGCTATACCCTGTACGGACAGGTCCTGAGCCTGGGTGGGGATGCGTGGCTTTACGGGGTGGCCAAAGACGATCCCAAACTCCTGGAGGATAAATTGAACAGGGCTTACCGGGAGAGCGATCTCGTCATCGTCTCCGGTGGAAGCTCGGTGGGTACCCGGGACCACACCGCACAGATCATCGCGGGGCTGGGCGAGCCCGGCCTCATCTTCCACGGGCTGGCCGTCCGGCCAGGTAAGCCCACCCTTGGGGGCGTCGTAGGCGGAAAACCTGTTTTCGGACTGCCCGGCCACCCTGCCGCTGCCATGATCTCCTTTGATCTGCTCGTTGCCCCCCTCCTGCGCTTCGGCTCTTATGAAAAGATTAAACCCGGCGCTTTACCGGTGAGGGCCGCCCTTTCACGCAGCCTGGCCTCGGCCCCCGGCAGGGAGGAATACATCCGGGTGAAACTGAGGCGGGAACAGGAGAAATTGTATGCGGACCCGGTCCTCGGGAAATCCGGGCTGCTGGCGCCGATGGTGGAGGCAGACGGGCTGGTACGCATCCCCCTGGAAAGCGAGGGGGTCACCGCAGGCACCGAAGTGGACGTTTACCTGTTCGGCACCGACTATACCTTGTAAACGCCCATGCCGCCCGGGCGGCAATACCAAAAGAAAGTAGCGGTTTATCCCTGCGGGCACAGAGGCCTGTCGCAGATCAAAGCGAACGGTTGCTTCCGGCGGGCGATTGATGGAGACCGGGCGGAAGGAAGCCGTTCGCACCTCAACCGGAGTCCGGAAGCAAACGCAAGAATAAACCGGAATTATGGTCAAAATATGACCGGGAGGATACCCATGAAAGAAGTAAAACAGCGCTACCTGGACAATATCCCGCTGGAAGACGCTTTGGAGCGCTACCTGAACAGGCTGGAGGAGATAGGTGCCCTGGAGCCGGGCAAGCCGGAACGGATACCGGTGTACCAGGCCCGGGGACGGGTCACCGCTGCACCCGTTTTTGCCGCGGTGTCATCCCCTCATTATCACGCCTCGGCTATGGACGGGATCGCCGTGCGCGCCGCGGACACCTTCGGGGCCGCCGACACCAACCCCCTGCGCCTCCGTCTTGGCAGCGAGGCCTTTGTGGTTGATACCGGGGACCCCCTCCCTGAAGGATGCAATGCGGTGATCATGATCGAGGATGTCCATTTCCCGGAGGAAGGCACTGTGGAGATCATCGCCCCTGCCGTACCCTGGCAGCATGTGCGGGTGGTGGGGGAGGACTTTATCGAGACGGAGATGGTTCTTCCGGCACGCCAGGAGATCCGCCCTTATGACCTGGGGGGGTTGCTCACCGCCGGGATAACAGAACTGGAGGTTTATCCCAGGCCGCGGGTAGCCCTGCTTCCGACGGGTACCGAGATCGTGCCCCCGGGAACCCCTTTGAAACCGGGGGATATCATCGAATCCAACAGCAGGGTTCTGGGAGGCCTGGTGGAGGAATGGGGCGGCGAGCCCGTTTATGCCCCTCCCACCATTGACGATTACGGGCTTTTAAAGAAAATCGTCCTAGAGTATCTGGACAGGTCCGATATCCTGGCGATCATTGCAGGTTCCTCGGCGGGAAGGGAGGACTTTACTGTCTCGCTGGTTCGGGAACTGGGAGAGGTCTATGTGCACGGGGTGGCCATCCGTCCCGGCAAGCCGGTGATTCTGGGTTCCATTCAGGGTAAACCGGTGATCGGGGTACCGGGCTACCCGGTTTCCGCCGCCCTGGCCTTCGAACTCTTCGGGCGGCCGGTGGTTTACCGGAAACGCGGCCTTCCCCTTCCTGAAAAGGCCCGCATCAAGGCTTTCGTGAGCCGCAAAACCGTTTCCCCCCTGGGAGCCGAGGAGTTTATCCGGGTAAAGCTCGGGCGTGTGAGGGACAAGCTGGTGGTACAGACCTTGCCCCGGGGCGCCGGGGCGGTCACCTCACTGGTTCAGGCCGACGGAATCCTGAGGGTTCCCCGTCTCTCGGAGGGGTTTCCGGCGGGAGCGGAGGTGGAGGTGGAGCTCCTGAGGCCCGCAGACGAGATCGAGCGCACCGTGGTTGTGGTGGGAAGCCACGACCTGCTTCTGGACATGATCGCCAACTTCATGAAAGAAAAGGGTGCGGGCTTCCGGTTGATCTCCAGCCATGTGGGAAGCATGGGTGGGCTGACCGCTCTCCTGCGCGGCGAGGCGCACCTGGCAGGGGTCCACCTGCTGGACGAGGAAACAGGGGAGTACAATTTACCTTTTATCAGGAGAATACTGGGGGATAAGAAGGCGGTTTTGGTAAATCTTGCTTACCGCGTACAGGGCCTGATGGTCCCCCGGGGCAACCCGATGAACGTCACCGGGCTCGACGACCTGGCCAGGCCGGAGGTGCGCTTTATCAACAGGCAGCGGGGCTCCGGAACCAGGCTGCTGCTGGATTACCTGCTGCGCAAAGAGGGGATCTCCCCCGACAAGATCTCCGGATACGAACGAGAGGAATACACCCACATGGCTGTCGCCGTGGCGGTGGCCTCCGGGAATGCCGACGCCGGCCTGGGGATCCAGGCGGCGGCGGACGCCTTGAGGTTGGATTTCGTGCCGGTCGGGGAAGAGCGGTATGATCTCTGTATTCCCCTTGAATTTTGGGACACGGAGGAGATCTGGTTGGTGCGGGGGATCCTGGCCGACCGCGACTTCCTTGAAGTTGTCGGCAAGCTGCCGGGGTATGATTTCAGGGACTGCGGCAAGATCATCGGTGAAACATAGAACGATCGGGAAGGGGGAGGCTCATGGAGGACCGTTTTGGAAGGAAGATCGACTACCTGCGCATCTCGGTAACCGACCGCTGCAACCTGAGGTGCCTCTACTGCATGCCGCCGGAGGGGGTGAAGCCCAAACCGCGGCAGGAGATCCTGCGCTTTGAAGAGATCCTGACCGTAGTGGAGGCGGCCCTGGAGCTGGGCATCAACCGGTTTCGGCTGACAGGAGGCGAGCCCCTGCTCAGAAAAGGCATAATCCCGTTCATCAAAGCCATGGCCCTGCTGCCCGGAATAGAAGACATCGCCATCACCACTAACGGCCTTTTGCTCCACCAACTGGGAGAACAGCTAAAAGAGGCCGGAGCGCGGCGGCTCAACATCAGCCTCGACACCATAAACCCGGAGAAATACCGGAAGATCACCGGAGGGGGCGACTTCCACACCGTCTGGGAGGGGATCACCACAGCCCTTGAACTGGGCTTCACTCCCGTAAAGATCAACGTCGTCGCCCTCAACCAGATCAACGACGAAGAATGGGCGGACCTGGCGCGGCTCACCCTGGACCGGCCCCTGCACATCCGCTTTATCGAACTCATGCCCGTCGGCACCAGCTGGCAGCTGGCGGGAAAAAACTTTGCCGCCTGCAGCCAGGTCAAAAGCGAAATCGAAAAAAAACTGGGCGAACTCACCCCCGTCACCGACATACAAGGGAACGGCCCCGCCGAATACTACCGCCTGCCGGGCGCCCAAGGAACCATCGGCTTCATCCACGCCATGAGCAGCCACTTCTGCGCAAGCTGCAACCGGCTGCGCCTCACAGCAGACGGCAAGCTGCGCCCCTGCCTCCACGACCGGCGGGAGGTAGACCTGCGGGAAGCGGTGCGGAGCGGGGCCACCGGAGAGGAACTACAGGAACTATTCCGCAGGGCCCTGCAGCTCAAACCGGCAAACTACCACGAAGCAACAGGCGCGCCTGCAGCCGGGCGGGGGATGGCCCAGATAGGAGGCTAAAAAAATGGCAGACGACTTCACCCACTTCAACAGCGAAGGGCGAGCCCGCATGGTCGAAGTAGGGGAAAAGCCGACCACCAGCAGAGAAGCCGTAGCCCGGGGCACAGTTTTCATGCAACCCGAAACCCTGGAACTCATCAAGAGCGGAGGCATCGCCAAAGGAGACGTCCTGGGAGTCGCCCAGGTAGCCGGCATCATGGGAGCCAAACGCACCGCAGAACTCATCCCCATGTGCCACCTCCTCTTCATCAGCGGCATCGACCTCAACTTTCGGGCGGACACAGAGCGCAGCGCCGTAGAGATCGAAGCCAGGGTCAGATGCCAGGGAAAAACCGGAGTAGAAATGGAAGCCCTGACCGCCGTAAGCATAGCCGCCCTCACCATTTACGACATGTGCAAAGCCGTAGACCGCGGCATGGTCATCGGAGAAATCCGGTTAATAGAAAAAACCGGAGGCAAAAGCGGAACCTATCGGAGGGAAGGAGAAGAACCATGGGAAAAATCATAGCCGTATGCACCAGCCGGAACACCGGAGAGCGCAAAAAAAACATCGGCCGGGGAACCCTGATCGCCGGCCACGGGCTTGAAGGAGACGCCCATGCCGGCCCGTGGCACCGGCAGGTCAGCCTCCTGGCCATAGAAAGCATCCGGAAAATGCAAGAAAAAGGCCTCGACGTAGGGCCGGGAGACTTCGCCGAAAACATCACCACCGAAGGGATCGAACTCGTCACCCTCCCCCTCGGAACAAAACTGCGCCTGGGAAGCGAAGCCGTCGGCGAAGTCACCCAGATCGGAAAAGAATGCCACACCAGATGCGCCATCTACCGCCAGGCCGGAGACTGCGTCATGCCCCGGGAAGGGATCTTCATCCGGGTACTCCAAGGCGGCCCCATCGAAGTCGGAGACCCCATCGAGATCATCGAAGCACCCCAAAAGGAAGTGACAGAAAAATGAAGGTAGCGATCCTGACGGCCAGCGACAAAGGCTCCCGGGGCGAGCGGGAAGACCGCAGCGCCCAGGTCATCAAAGAAATGCTGGTTCCCCTCGGGGGAGAAATCATCGCCTACGACATCGTTCCCGACGAAAAAGAACAACTCATCGCCAAACTGATCGAATACGCCGACGAAAGGCAGGCAGACCTCATCCTCACCACCGGAGGCACCGGCCTCTCCCCCCGGGACGTCACCCCCGAGGCCACCCTGGCGGTAATAGACAGGACAATACCTGGCATAGCGGAGGCCATGCGGGCAGCAGGGCTGAAGCAGACACCTCACGCCATGCTCTCCCGGGCGGTAGCCGGCACCCGGGGCAAAACCCTGATCATCAACCTGCCGGGCAGCCCCCGGGCGGTACGGGAGAACCTGGAGGTCATTCTCCCGGCCATACCCCATGCCCTGGAGACCCTGCAGGGAAGGGGCGGCGAGTGCGCCCGCCCCGAGCAGGGGAACCGGGATGAGATCTAGGAAGCGAACGGAGCTCAGGTTTGAGCCCTTTATCTTCAGCAAGTAACTCTGGTTTGGAATGAGGGACCAGATAGATGTGGAAAGAAAAACGGCTCACAGCAACCTTCGCTCCGGCTAATCCTGATCCCTACAGAGCCTGCAAGAACCTTTGTGGGTTCTTAATAAAGAACCTGACCGGCCCCTGCAAACCCTCTCAGAACCGGGATTAACCTTTGCCCGACCGGGAAGAGATCCCTGCAGAGCCTGTAAGGACCTGGCGGCCCTTACAGACCCTTACGGAACCCCAGCCGGTCTGCGCCCGGCCGATATGGATCCCTGATGTTGAGCCTATCGTAGCCGGTAGGCTACGATAAACCCTCACCGAACCCATATCGACCTTCGCTCCGGCTCCTGCAGATCGTCAAGGGAATACCTTTTTTGACCTGCAGGAACCTTTGCTCGACTACTGCAGATCCTTATAAGACCTGCAGTAGTCTTAGCCCGGCTGCTGTGAACCTGTTACTATCTTCCCCCGATGTGAAACCTTATATGCATGCTTAATAAAATCTTAATCTTGGTTTAATGTTTAGTTATTATTTTGCCTTTATTATGAACTCTGGGTGTGTTTTGCCGAAATGGATTGCCGGGTAAAAATTGTCCAAGCATGACCAGCTGAACCGGGGAGAGTGAACGGGGTAGTCGTGGTAGGATTGATTCTCTTTGTCGCCCTAATCTTTGAATTTGTGAACGGTTTTCATGACACCGCAAATGCTGTTGCCACGTCCATTTCGACCAAAGCTATCAGCCCCCGTGGTGCTTTGCTGTTGGCCGCAACCTGCAACTTTGTGGGGGCCCTTTTGAGCACACGGGTTGCCGCCACTGTTGGCAAAGGAATCATCAAGCAGGAGTACATTTTGCTTTCGGTCATCCTTGCCGGTCTGCTGGGCGGCCTCATCTGGAATCTGATCACCTGGTATCTTTCCTTACCCACCAGCTCATCTCATGCACTCATAGGCGGTTTGGCGGGAGCGGCCATGGCTGCCATGGGTGTTTCCGCCATCAACTGGACAGGCTTGCTGAAGATATTGGGTTCTCTCATCATTTCACCTGTTGTAGGATTGGCCGGCGGCTACCTCTTCTTTTTCCTTCTTCATTGCTTGTTCCCCAGGTGTGACAGCCACAACGACATATTTCGCCGTATCCAATTGATCTCAGCATCCCTGATTGCCCTTTCGCACGGTTCCAACGATGCCCAGAAGATGATGGGGATCATTACAATGGCCCTTTTCAGCACAGGGGTTTTATCCTCGATCCAGGTGCCGGTCTGGGTAATGCTCATCTGCGCCACTACCATCACTCTGGGTACTGCTGCTGGCGGCTGGAGGATCATCAAGACACTGGGCACCCGCCTTACAAAACTGCTGCCTTGCCACGGTTTTGCCGCTGAAACGAGTTCTGTTCTGGTTATCTCTGCAGCCACTTTTTTGGGAGCTCCGGTGAGCACCACTCATGTTGTGGCAACTTCCATCATGGGGGTAGGGGCATACGAGGGGAGAAAGAATGTTGCCTGGCCCCTGGCCAGCGAAATTGGGCTGGCATGGCTGTTGACCCTTCCATTAAGCGGGATCCTTGCGGCAGGATTTTACTACCTGCTGACCTTGCTCGGTTAACCGGCGAAACCGGTCTTCCTGGTATAACTCCTTATCGAGAGGGAAAACCTACCTGTAACAGCCTTAAAGCAGGTTCTGAAAAACCGGTTTTAGAGGTTTAGACGGGAAATATCGGGTTCCTACTCCCTTGTCGTCTTTCGGCTTTGGGAAGGGGCTTGCTTTTCATGGTACTAACAATTAATATAATTGATGTAAAACTTAGCACTCATAACATGAGAGTGCTAATAATTGAGGGTAATAAATTCCAGAAGGAGGTTATGTTTATGGGTCTGAAGCCGCTGGGCGACAGGGTCGTGTTGAGAATCATCGAACAGGAGGAAAAGACTAAAGGCGGCATCGTGTTGCCGGATACCGCCAGGGAAAAACCTCAGAAGGGTGAGGTTGTGGCGGTTGGCACAGGCAGGCTGCTGGAAAGCGGAGAAAGAGTCCCGTTAGACCTGAAGGTCGGCGATCGGGTGGTCTTTGCCCGCTATGCAGGCACTGAGGTAAAGGTGGACGGGGAGGAATACCTGATCGTTAACGAACGGGATATTCTGGCAGTTGTCGGTTAAGATTTCACCAGGGAGGTAGGATGATGCCGAAGGAGCTAAATTTCCGCCAGGAGGCACGCGCTTCATTAGAGCGTGGTGTTAATAAACTCGCGGACACCGTAAAGGTGACGCTGGGGCCAAAGGGTAGGAATGTGGTTCTCGACAAGAAATTTGGCCCTCCTCAAATAACCAACGACGGCGTAACCATAGCACGGGAGATTGAACTGGAGGATCCGTGGGAGAACATGGGGGCCCAGCTCGTTAAAGAAGTGGCCACCAAGACAAACGATGTGGCCGGGGACGGGACCACCACAGCCACGGTGCTGGCCCAGGCGATGATCCGGGAGGGTTTGAAAAACGTTGCCGCCGGTGCCAACCCGATGATCCTGAAAAAAGGTATGGAAAAAGCCACAGCAGCGGTTGTGGCCGAACTCAAAAGGATGGCAAGGCCTGTTGAGAGCAAGGAAGCGATTGCCCAGGTGGCGTCCATTTCTGCAGCCGATGAGGAGATCGGCAAATGGGTTGCAGACGCCATGGAGAAGGTCGGCAACGACGGAGTCATCACCGTTGAGGAATCCAAAACCATCGGCACAACGTTGGAAGTGGTTGAAGGGATGCAGTTTGACCGGGGCTATATTTCACCGTATATGATCACGGACGCTGACAAGATGGAAGCCGTTCTGGAAGAGCCTTACATCCTGCTCGTGGAGAAGAAAATTTCATCGGTACCAGAGCTGATACCGATTCTGGAAAAAGTAGCCCAGACAGGGAAGCCGTTATTGATCGTTGCCGAAGACGTTGAAGGAGAAGCCCTGGCAACGCTGGTAGTCAATAAACTGAGGGGGGCGCTTGCGGTTGTGGCGGTGAAAGCTCCGGGATTCGGCGACCGCCGCAAGGCAATGCAGGAGGATATCGCCATCCTGACAGGCGGCCGTGTCATTACCGAGGAGGCCGGGTTGAAGCTGGAGAACGCCACCCTCGACATGCTCGGTCAGGCAAGCCGGGTTGTAGTCAGGAAAGAGGAAACGACCATCGTTGAGGGAAGGGGCTCGACCGAGGAAATTGAAAAAAGAATTGCCCAGATCAAACGCCAGTTTGAAGAGGCGACCTCCGATTACGACCGTGAAAAACTCCAGGAACGGATGGCCAAACTGTCCGGCGGTGTTGCAGTGATCAAAGTAGGGGCCGCTACAGAAGTGGAACTGCGGGAGAAGAAGCACCGGATTGAAGATGCACTGGCTGCCACAAGAGCCGCGGTTGAAGAGGGGATCGTCCCCGGCGGTGGGGTTGCCCTGATCAATGCCATTCCTGCGCTCGAAAAAATTAAAGCCGAGGGGGACGAGGCCACCGGAGTGAGCATTATCAAGCGGGCATTGGAAGAACCCCTGCGGCAGATAGCCGCCAATGCCGGTTATGAGGGTTCGGTGGTAGTGGAGAAGGTAAAGGGCTTGGAGCCGGGCGTGGGGTTCAACGCCTATAAGGAAGTGTACGAAAATATGTTTGAAGCGGGTATTGTCGACCCCACCAAAGTAACCCGTACTGCCCTGGAAAACGCTGCAAGCATTGCTGCGATGCTCCTGACAACCGAATGCCTGATCGCGGATAAGCCCGAGGAAGAGGAGGAACCGAAGGCTTCCTAAGATTCAGATCATGAAGCAGTCTGAAGTATAAGGTTTCACCTCTTTTGAACATACCTTGATAGTTCGAGGACCCGTTTTTCTGCGGGTCCTTTTTTTCGGTTTGATTTTGTCGAAAAAATTCATGTAATAAAAAGGCAACGAGAGAAGTAATAGGTAATGAATACAGAAGTATGGAGTATAAATTCAATTAATTAAAAGGGGAGATGAGAGTTGTGAGGCGTTGGGCGGTGATTTGGACTGTTGTTTTCCTGTTGAGCGGAAGCATGGGGTGGGGTTATGCGGCTTATGCCGGTACCGGGGGCGGCCAGGAGCCCGCAGGTGGTGTTGAAGTTTCAGAAACCAGAGGAGCTAAAATAACCCTTGAACAGGCGATCGCGGTGGCAAAGCAGTTCGTCCGTGTCCCTGAGGAATTCAAGAATTTTCAGCCGGGTTACAGCGAGGGGGAGGGACAGGGAATTTTCTGGAACCTTCAGTGGAGCGGAGAAAACGGTTCAGGCAGCATTAGTGCGCGGGTTAACGCCGAAACCGGTGAACTCTGGGGAATGGAGCGGTGGATACCCACACCCCCGGCAACCGGTCGGCACGGCCTTCCCGGGCTGAGCCGCGCTCAGGCGCAGGAAAAAGCCCTGGAATTTCTCCGGGCGGTTTTACCAAACTATGTAAACAACCTTAAAGTGAATCCGGACGATGCCGCCGATATTCCCTATTACAACCTGCGGGAAAGGACAACGCCCGTTTATTACTTTAATTTCGTCCGGATGGTGAACGGTATTCCCTTCTCTGAGAATTCCGCCAGCATCGGAGTAAATGGCGATACCGGGGAGATTCAGAGTTTTAACTTCAATTGGGACAGCAAGGCGAAGTTCCCGGAGGCGCAGGGACTGATTACCATCGAACAGGCTGCTGCCTTGTGGCGCAAAAATGCCGGGGTCCGGCTCATTTATTACCGGACCGGGGTCGATGATAAGGATCCACAGATAAAACTTGTTTACGAACCGAAAAGCCGGAATATGATGATCGACGCCAAAACAGGGGAAATCTTGAAGCCGGAGGACGACGCCGATTATTACTGGTACGAGAGGGCTGGAAGCGGTGGTGCCGAAAGATCTGTGATGAAGTCTGTGCCCTTGACCCCTGCGGAACAGGCTGCCATGGCCGAAATGGAAAAGCTCGTCAGCAAGGGCCAGGCCCTTGCCGTTGTCCGGGACAGGATCGAGATTCCTGCCGGCTACGAACTGGAAAGCGCCAACCTGCAGGAGGAATACCTATCCGGGCAGAAGGTTTGGAATTTTTACTGGCGCAGCAAGGAGGATGAGGGGTCCCTCAACGTGCGGGTTGATGCCAGGAGAGGGCAAATCACCGGTTTTAACCTTTACGGCCCCTCCGGTGAGCAGCCCGGAAAGCCGCGCCTCACCGAGGCCCAGGCCCGGGAAATGGTAACCGGCTTCCTTGGTAAAGTAGCAAGCGGCTATCTCCAGGAACTCGAAGAGTTGCGGACCTTTCCCCGTCTTCCCTACCCTGTAAAGCCTGTGGCATCCGGGAAGGAGAAACAGGAACCGGTTGCCTACAGTTTTATAGCGACACGCCTTGTTAACGGTATTCCCTTCCAGGGGAACGGTGTCCGCCTTGATGTGGACGCCGTTCAGGGAAGGATTACCGGATACGAACTCAGGTGGTGGGATGGAAGATTCCCGGTGGCCCGGGGAGTCATAGACGGGGAGCAGGCGGAGAACGCCTTTCTGGCGGACGGCCTCGGGTTGAGCTACCAGCGGGAATTCTCCAGGTATGGTTACGAACCACCTGCAGACCGCCCTGTTCGACTCGTCTACACCCTCGATATGGGGAAGTCGCCGAGTTTTATCGATGCCTTTACGGGGGCGGGTCTGGATCCGGAGTTTCAGCCAAAGCCCGGCAAGAACCGGCCGGTGTTTACCGACCTATCGGGGAACATGGCAGCCGACCTGCTGGCGAAGGCAAGGATCATCCCGGTGTTTGAACCTGCTTTCCACCCGGATGCAAAGCTCACCCAGCGCGATTTCCTGATCTGGCTGGTGCGTGCAACCTCCTGGCAGCCCCCGGTCACCGGTACTCCGGACCGGGAATTTGAAAGGGCTTATCGCCAGGCCGTCATGCTCGGCATCTTGAAACCCGGGGAAGAATACCGGCCCCAGGATGAGATAACAAAGCTTACAATGGCCCGCCTGATGATCCGCGCCCTGGGATGGGGTGAACCTGCGGCCCTACCCGGTATCTGGGCACTGCCTCCTGATGTCATGAAGCTGGTGCCCGCAAGCGACCAGGGATGTGTTGCTCTGGCGGCGGGGCTCGGCATTTTCGATCTGGCCGGCAAGAAGTTCGACCCGGGTGAAAAGCTATCCCGCGCCGAGGGTGCCCTTGCTCTTTACCGGCTCCTCAAGTAGCGAAGAAACCGGTTTCTCGCTTCGTCCTCCCTCGCAGAAGAGCGCATAGCTGAAACGAACTTTGCATAAACTGGAGATAGTTGAGGGGGGACTCCGTTTTGAAGATGAGGAGAAACTTCCGCCTGGCGGCTTTAATCTGCACCGCAGTTTTAGTGGTGGCAGCGGGGATTTACTATTACATCACCGCCCTTAAGGTGGAACCGGAACAGCTGATCAGGGAAACAATCCAGAGCGCCCTTCAGGCGCGGGGATACCGCTACACCGTTACCGCGGACTTTAACATTGCCGGGAAGAAACAGACCTGGATCAAGGTGAAGGGAGAGAGGACATCCGCCGATGCGCATTTTAAAGGGATGATTCTCGGAACCCCGGTTGAGATCTACCAAACCGGCACGAGAAGCTACACCCTTGATCCCGTATCCAACAAGTGGATCATTCTGGAGGGGACGGATCTTGACAGGCAGCAGTTGTACATGGCGGAAATCGATCCCCTGAGCAACTTCAGGTTTAAAGGAATTGACAGCCCCCGCCTGGTGGGGACGGAGAAGGTGGGGAGAAGAAAGTGCTGGGTGGTGGAGTTTCGCAGCCGTAAGGTAGAAAGCAAAGTCCTGGATATGTACTGGAAAAATGTCACTTACCGGTTCTGGGTGGATAAGCGGGGGAGGATCCTCCGCAAGGCCATGGCAACCGCAGAAAACAAGAACAGCCCCGGAACCTTTCTATCCCTTATAGTCGAGTTCCAGGACTTTAATAAAAGGATCGACATCAATCCGCCGCAATGAGCAAGGCCGGCAAGCCGCCGGCTTTGTTTTTTCAGCGGAGACCACCACGCCGCCTTCGGCGGCACCAACAGAGGATTAAATCTGGTTATCCTTGCGCTTGCTCCCGGACTCCGGTTTAACTCGCCCTAAGACTCGTCGCAGACGGCAGCCGACCGGCTCCTATGACGCCATCCATGGCGCAGAGTCGCCTATCTCGACCTCCTGTCTCGATTCGGCTGCCGTTAGCTGCTCCTTCGTCAAGGGCGAGTAACAACCTCCATAGGTCGCTGCGCCAGCAAGGATAACCAGAACGCATTTCTAGGGCTGATAAGGTTAAATCTCGATCAACCGGTACTTTCTCGTGCCGAGCCCGATTTTTTCGGCGTAATCTAGCTGCACCTCCCAATCGATTTTCGGATAAAGCCCCCGGAACTTATCCGCCCCTGCCGGCAGGTCGAGCCGGGAGCCCGGGGTGCTTGGCTGGGCATTCACCAGGTCCACGCAGGCCTGATCGAGGGCCACCGGATCCCTGCTTGCCAGGATCCCTACGTCGGGAACTACAGGAATGTCGTTGTAGTTGGTACAGTCGCACTGGGGGGTTACGTCAACCACAAAGGTGATGAATCCCGCTTTCCCTTTTTTGTTCTTCAAGACGGCGCAGGCGTATTCCACTATTTTTTCCTGGATCACGTCGGGCTCGCCTTTCCAGTTGACGGCGATCGCATCCTGGTTGCAGGTTATGGTGCATTCCGCACATCCCAGGCACTTCTCCGGATCGATTACCGCCACCTCTTCAACTGTAATCGCCTCCGCCGGGCACCATTCGGTGCACCGGCCGCAGGCCACGCATTTTTCCCCGTCGACTTCCGGCAGGACGTCGGAATGGATCACCTGCTTGGAAGCCCGGGATGCCAGGCCCATCCCGAGATTTTTCAGGACACCCCCGAAACCTGTCGTCTCATGCCCTTTAAAGTGGGAAACGGCGATCAGGACATCGGCATGATAGGCTGCGGCGGCCACCTTTGCCGCATGGAAGTGTTTTAAATCAACGGGAACACTGACGTAGTCCCGGCCGGTGAGCCCGTCGGCGATGATCACGGGAGCGCCCACGGTGGCATAGGCGAACCCGTTTTCAATGGCCGTTTCAATATGCTCGACGGCATTGGCACGGCTCCCGACGTAGAGGGTGTTGGCATCTGTCAGAAACGGTTTCCCCCCGGCCTGTTTGATCTTGTCTACGATTCTCCGCAGGTATTGAGGTCTCACAAAAGCGGTGTTGCCCCGTTCGCCGAAGTGCACCTTGACGGCAACCAGGTCCTTGGGATTGATAAGGGAAGCAAATCCTGCACGTTCAAAGAGCCTTTCAACCTTGTCAAGCAGGTTTAGACCGCTTTTCCCCCTTAGATCCGTAAAATATACCTCCGCAGGCATCGCTTGCACTCCTTGTCTTTCAGAATGTGTCTACCTTGAGTGTAACACAGGAGGCCGTCCTTGCACATACTGCCCTGAAAATACGTTCCGGTTTATCCTGCCTTGTAAATACATTCTGGTTATCCTTGCAGGCGCAGTGACCTACGGAGGTTGTTAAGGTGTCTGTACTCGCATCCCGACCTGTCATCCTCGCTTCGCCTGTCCTGTTACCCGGCCTTCCATAGGTCGCTCGCCGGTAGACCCGTCGGGTATTTTCATCCTCTGTTGGTGCCGCCGGAGGCG
>DULK01000083.1 GCA_012840385.1 Syntrophomonadaceae bacterium | reverse complement strand
GAGGCGATTGCGCTTGCCCGCCAGATTCGCGCCGACTGGCTGGTAACCGACGACGCCGCTGCCCGGTTGTTTGCGCAGACATTGGGAATCGAGGTTCACGGGTCGCTCGGGATTGTCCTGTGGGCAGCAGCGACAGGCCGGCTTAACCGTCCGCAAGCGGAGGCTGTTTTGGAGGCCGAAAAAAATTGCGGAAAAGGCAGCTCAGCTCAAACGCTCCGCCAAGTCCCTGCCGGGTAGCGTTTACGTAAAAGACCGCAGGTCTTGTTGATTATGAAAAACTTGCCGCCCGCAGTCCTGCAAGCCAGGGAAAGTTATAGCAGTTTACGACGTTCACCTGCGGTGCCCACTCGACTACCAATCTCCAGAGGAGGCCTGGGTTCTGAGAGGGAAGCTGAGGTGGTTCAGAGAGCATGAAAAGGAGCTTTCTCCGGCACCTGTCGGAGCAGTACGGGCTGTTACGGTTTACAGGGAAGCCGCAACCGGGCAGGTCACTCGCCACGCGCTTCCGCCCGGCACATAACGTGGACGCGCTTCCAGAGGCGCCGTACAGAGTAACCGAGTACTCCTCCACCTAAAAGCAAACCGGCTACGAACTCTATCGCCAGGAGAACATTGCCTTCGGAAAGGATGTCGGGTTGCAGGAAACCCGTCAGGAACACGACAACCGCTGCGAGAAAGAAGGCGGCCACCAGGAGCAAAAGCAACAGCGCGCGGGAGAAGAACCAGTAGATGTCCGCGGTGATGAAAATCCAGAAGATTTTCCCAGGGTTAAGCCGTTCTTCTTGCCGTTCCTGGTGAACGGGGAGAACTTCGTCGGTTGCCCAATGAACAAGCAGCCCGGTTCCTCCAAGCGCGGCCAGAGGGGCGAGGAAAAACGAGAACTCGGGAAAACCAAAAGTCTGAGGGGCACACACGGACACCAGCAAGGCGTAAGGTACCCACACAATGGTCGCCGCGACTACGCACCGCGGCACAATTTTCTCCTCCAAAGACCTTAGCGGGGAGACCAGGCGGTCAACGGAGAATGAGGCGCCCAGAAGACCAACTCCCAGGAAGACTGCCCACAGGAATCCTTCCATCTGCGCCGACCCGCGCACCAGGGGCCATGCGCCACGCAGCAGCCAGGAAGCCAGGTAACCCGCTACGGTCGAAGCAACTCCGGCAAGAAGAGCGAACCTGAGAAATATTCCCGTCACTGCCGATCCGCACCTCGCTAATTGTGGGCTTGGCAGACTACGCGTAATGCGGGCCGCCCCGCTGCCGGGCGCGGATGAAGACGCTGACCGAGCGGCACCTTTCTTACCAGATCGGCACTGGCCGGGATACAGCCCTTACTGCTTTTGACGACAGGTGATAAGCAACCCTTAGTTTTAATTCTTTTCTCAGACAGGTATTGTTCCAGGGCTTCTTCAATTATTTCATTGAGATGTTTTTGCTCCTGGCTCGCTAATAGTTTGGCCCTGTAGAGCAGCCGGGGGTTTATGGCGGTACCCAGTTTTTGACGCATACGATCACCCCTCTTAATTAATTATAAATTCAACTGCCAAATGACGTTAAGATTATATCTAGATGATCTCAGGTTCCGCCTTGTTCCTTTCCGGTTGTTGCCTGAGTCTTTCCGGTTCCCGGTTGCGGTTTTCAATCTCCACCTTTTGGCGTGATCCGGCGGTGTCCGCCGCAGCCCTCCCCTTTCCGTCCAGCAAAACAAGGCGTCTGCAGCCGGGCATTTCCCTTTTGAAGGCGCACCTGGGCACCCTCCACATCCTGATTTTACAAAAACCTGACAGAATACCTCCAAGTTGGGGGATGCCACATTGCTTTCGGTTTTGATTTTTGGTAGTTTAATTAAAAGAACTGTTGGCAGTACTTTTCCCTGCCGGCAGCTCAAATCTTGTTAGATTAGTGGAGGAAAGGGCAATGGACCAAAATTTGCAGCAATTCAATTCGGAAGACTCCGAGATCAAACAACCGCAGGTCTACCAGATCCTGCGGCAGGCAATCCTCGGGGAGCAGTTAAAGCCGGGTGAGAGGTTGGTCGAACGCAAACTGGCCATGCAGCTTGGAGTCAGCCGCACGCCTGTAAGGGAGGCCATCCGCAAACTGGAGTCTGAAGGGCTGCTCAAGCACATTCCCCGGAAAGGGGTTGTGGTGGCGCGGCTGTCCCCCCAGGATGCCTGGGAGATCTACCACATCAGGGCGGTGCTGGAGGGACTGGCGGCGCGGCTGGCCGCAGAATGGATAACCGCAAAGGAGCTGGAACATCTTGAAAAACTGATCGCAGAAATGGAGAAGGCGGTGGAAGCCAAGGATTTGAACTACCTGAACGAATTGAACAGCCAGTTCAATGATGCCGTATACGGGGCGGCCAAGAGCCCCCGCCTGAAGCAGATGATCTCCAACCTGTACGACTACATTGTGAGCTTCGCCAGGGTCGGATACAGTCTGCCCGGCCGCATCCAGGAGGTGCTGTCGGAGCACAGAGCGCTGTTTGAGGCCATCAAAAAGGGCGATGTGGAAGAGGCCGAGCGGGTGGCCCGCAAGCATGTGGAGAGGTCCTGTGAATGCTATTTTGTGCGCAGGGCCCTGGCGGAGCAGGAGGATGCCGAAAGGCTCAAAAAATCCCGGAATTATCCCCATCTATAGCTGCAGGCTTTGACTTAACCATCCCGGATTGCGAACAACTTTCATTTTAATGTGAGGCCAGAAGGATTTTTCTCCGGAGCGCAATGAGTGGATAAATGCGAAAATCTATGGTATGCCATATATCAAATAAATATACATTTTGTATGCATAACGATCTTGTCGCCGGGCCTTTTTTGACATCTGTTTTTGACAGGCCCGTATAATATGCGCCGCTGCCGCGAACCGGAGAAAATGGCCTAACGGCAAGGCTTGGCGGGATCAAAAAAATAAATAAAAAAAGAAAAAATTTTTTTAAAAAATTTTTTATTGGCAGCAGGAATTTTGAAAAGGGCGTAGTAATGTATTAATAACTGGTATACCAAATTTAATAATTAGATTGGAACGTGTATTCCAAGCGCTTACCCTAAATGGTTACATGGCAATGTTCGGGCGGTAAAAGTCTTCCGGGGAGGTTGCAACGGGTGGAGAAGACCCAGGATAGCGTGAGATTGAAGGTTATGGAAGGTGCGGTGGAGGACGCCCGAAAAGGAATCGTGCGTGTCCTGGCGGACGTTATGGAGGAACTGGGTATCAACATGAATGACGTTGTGCTCATCGAGGGCAAGCGCACGACGGTCGCCAAGGTCCTTCCTGCCTTTCGTGAAAGCTGTCCGGACGGGGCGATCCAGATGGACGGGATCACCCGCCAGAACGCCCGGGTGGGTATCGGCGAGGAGGTAACCCTGATGCCCACAACCTGGGAAAGGGCGAGGAGCGTCGTCCTGGCTCCCACCGTGGCCGGGTGGATGCCATCCGGGGATTACGAGGTGGCGCACCTGAAGCAGAGGCTGCTCGGCCTGCCTGTAAGGGTAGAGGATGTGGTCTCCCTCACCCTGTTCAGCGGACATGAGGAGTCCTTTGTGGTGGAGGGTGTTCTCCCCCGGGGCAATGTGATCATCGGCAAGGATACCGCCGTTCACTTCAAGGGTAACGAGGGCGGAGAGGGCCGCGCCCACAGGGTCAGGTACGAGGACATAGGCGGCCTTGCCAAGGAGGTCCAGAGGATCCGCGAGATCGTGGAACTCCCCTTGAAATACCCTCAGCTGTTCCGCATCCTCGGCGTGGAGGCTCCGAAAGGCATCCTCCTGTACGGGCCTCCCGGCACCGGGAAGACCCTGATCGCCCGTGCCGTGGCCAGCGAAACCGAAACTCACTTCATTCACGTCAACGGCCCTGAAATCATGCACAAGTATTACGGGGAGAGCGAGGCCCGCCTGCGCCAGGTGTTCGACGAGGCCCGCAAAAAGGCCCCGAGCATCATTTTCCTGGATGAGGTGGACGCCATTGCTCCCCGGCGCACCGACGTCCACGGCGATGTCGAGAAGCGGGTGGTGGCCCAACTGCTCGCCCTGATGGACGGCCTGGAGTCCAGGGGGAACGTGATCGTGCTGGCGGCCACCAACGTGCCAGACCTGGTGGATCCCGCTCTGCGGAGGCCGGGACGGTTTGACAGGGAGATCTGCATCAACGTTCCCGACCAGCGCGGACGCCTGGAGATTCTGAGAATCCACACCAGGGGCATGAACCTGGCGGATGACGTTTCCCTGGAGCACCTGGCGGCGGTCACGCACGGATTCGTCGGTGCCGACCTGGAGGCTCTCTGCAGAGAGGCGGGCATGTACGCCCTGAGAAGGGCACTGGCGGACTTCCGCTTTGGGCGGGACGACTTTGCAGAACTCGACCTGAAGGTAACCCTGAAGGATTTCAACGATGCCTTGACCGAGGTGGAACCATCGGCCACCAGGGAATTCGCCATGGAGATACCCTCAGTCGGCTGGAAGGACGTCGGAGGCCTGGAAAAGATCAAGCAGCAGCTGCAAACTCTCGTAGAATGGCCGCTGGTCTACCCTGAGCTTTACAATCACTTTTCTTTGAAGGCCCCCAAGGGCATCCTGCTCTCCGGCAAGCCGGGGACGGGCAAGACTCTTGTGGCCAAGGCCCTGGCCAGGGAGAGCAGGGTGAACTTTATCTCGGTAAACAGCCCCCTTCTTTTTTCTCACTGGATGGGGGAAGCCGAAAAGGCTCTCCACGAGGTTTTCAAGAAGGCCCGCCAGGCTTCCCCTTGCATCCTCTTCTTCGACGAGATCGACGCCCTGGCGCCAAAGCGCAGCGGCGAACACACCGCCACCAGCAGGCTGGTCAGCCAGTTCCTGATGGAGCTCGACGGCCTGGAAGAGCTGAAAGAAGTGGTGGTGCTGGCGGCGACAAACCGCATTGACATGCTCGACCCGGCGCTGCTGAGGCCGGGAAGGTTTGACAGGGTGCTGGAGTTCCCCTTGCCCAACTTACAGGACAGGATCAGCATCCTGAATGTGCACCTGGCAAAGCGGCCCCTGGCCGGGGATGTGAACCTGGCGGCGGTGGCCAAGGCGGCAGAAGGCCTGGTCGGATCCGAGCTCGAAGCTATTGCCGAGCGGGCGGCGTTCCTCGCCCTGACGGAGGTGGTCCAGTCCGGTTCCCTTGATCGGACGGAGGCATGGCAGATCGAACAGCGGCACCTGATGCAGCCGCTGCAGGAGCTCCTGGAGGAAAAGAAGAGGCAGCTTCCCCGCAACCTGAAGGATATAAGGGACGTTAAGGAAACAGCCGCTGCAACGGCGGTCGATATATAAAAATAACCTTTTCGGGGGGTGATCCATGAAAAGACGGGTACAGGCCGCTTAAAAGGTTTTATCCCTCGCCGGAAGGCGAAGGGACGGTATTTCCAACAAACACCTTTATCCGGATGAAAGGAGGAAAGCTGTAATGAGTGAAAATCTGTTTGCCGAACCGAATCTGAAGCAGATCACAGTTTGGGCGCGTGGAGTGCTTCAAAACAAAGATGCCCGTGACGTTGTGGTGGCTCTGACAGAGGCTGCAGCACAAGAGAACAAGCACGTCCAGGCGTGGGAGAACTATGTTGATTTGCCGGACAGGATTTATGTTCCGGTGCGTGCCTACGCCAAGATCAGTTCCGATCCGATTGATAGCAGGTATGTGTATGAGAACGATGCCCCGGATATCGTCGTCCTGGTGGAGGAGACACTGGTCAAGAACGATAAGATTCTGAAGGGGCTCAAGGAAGGCGGAATCCTCGTCGTCAACACCAGGCGGAGCCCTGAAGAAATCCTGAACTTCCTGGTGACCAAGGGCAACCTGGGTACGATTGTCACGGTGGATGCCAACAGCATGTCCACGGCAGTCGTCACCCTTAGCGGCTCCGAGGGAGCGACAGATGCAACAGGGATTGGAGGAGGTATTTCCGCCCCCATCGCCGGCGCCGTGGTGAAGGCCTCCGGGATTGTCAAACTGGAAAACCTCGAGTCGGTCGTGAAGAACCCGGCTGCCATGAAGCGGGGCTACAACGAGTGCCGGGTGATGAAACTCGACAAGATCGAGCCGGCACAGCCTGTAAAAGAGGAGACGGCCTGGGATCTCCTTAAGAGAATGCCCTTTGCGGGAACCGTGGATTCCCCGGTTTCTGAAAACCCCGGCATGGTCACCGGCAACTGGAAGACCCGCCGCCCGGTCATCGACAAGGAGCAGTGCACCGAGTGCAGCACCTGCTGGATCTTCTGCCCGGATGCCTGCATCACCCGGACCGACAACGGCATGGAGTTCAACCTCAAGTACTGCAAGGGTTGCGCCCTGTGCGAAGCCACTTGCCCGAGTGGTGCCATTACCATGGTTCCCGAACTCGATTTTAAAGAATAGTAAACTTTTGGGAGGTGAAAATAATGGGCAAAGTACGGCGAATTTCTGGTTGTGTAGCAGCAGCAGAAGCAGTCAGACTTGCTGATGTTGACGTGATATCTTCCTACCCGATCCGTCCTTACACAGGTATAATGTCAGAGCTGGCGCGCATGATCGCCGATGGAAGGCTGGATGCCGAGCTGGTATACGCAGAGGGTGAGCATGCGCAGTTGAGTATCGTCTACGGAGCTTCCGCAGCCGGCGCAAGAACCTTCACAGGAAGTTCCGGTGTGGGTGTCACCTTTGCATTTGAGGTTTACTCCCCCATCTCCGGTGAGCGTTTACCGGTTCAGATGGCCATCGGTGACCGTACCCTCGACCCACCGGGTGACTTCGGTTCCGAGCACACCGACGCCGAGTGCTGCCGTGACCAGGGCTGGATCCAGGGATGGGCTTCCACACCGCAGGAAGTTCTCGACATGCACCTGATTTACTACCGTGTCGGAGAGGATCCTAAAGTAATGCTTCCGCAGTATGTCTGCCAGGACGGTTACTTTGTAACCCACATCCTGGGAGACGTCCAGGTTCCGGACGAAGCGCAGGTCAAGGAATTCCTTCCGCCCTATAAGAACCACCATATCCTGGATCCCAAGAAGCCGCAGATCATCGGGCCGCAGATCGAGCCGTGCATGGGTCCGCCGCAGCAGTACCAGCGCAAGCAGGCCTTTGACAACATCAACGAAGTTCTGATCAAGGCACACGACGATTTTGCAAGGATCTTCGGACGCAGGTATGACCCCTTCCTCGAAGAGTTCATGACCGATGACGCCGAGGTGGTGATCTTCGGCCAGGGCGCCCACATGAACACGGCCAAGGCGGTGGCGGCAAGGCTGCGCAACCTGGGAGATAAGGTCGGCGTGGTCCGGCTCCGGACGTTCCGCCCATTCCCGACCGACGAAATTCTCAAGAGAATGTCCAGGTTCAAGGCGGTCGGCGTTGTTGACAACTCCGCCCAGTTCGGCATCTCCGGCGGCGCAGGCGTGCTCTTCAGCGAAGTGCGCACCGCTCTCTACGATGTGGGCGACAAGGTAAAGACCGTAGGCTTTGTCGGCGGTCTCGGTGGAGAAATGATCACCCACGACGAGTTCCTGAGGATGTTCAGGAAGCTCCAGGAGGTCGCCAAGACCGGGAAAGTCGAAAAGAGGGCCTACTGGCTGCCCTTTGAGCTGTAATCAGGTGAAAGGAGGGAAATATGATGAGCGAATTCGAACGTATTCCTTCAATTAAGAAAGCTCCGGATGAGGAATATTACGTACCCGGGCACCGTACCTGCGGCGGCTGCGGACCTGCTCTCTGCTACCGCCTGGTTGCCAAGGCCGCAGGCCCCAACACCATCTTTATCGGACCGACCGGCTGCATGTATGTTGCCAACACCAGCTACGGCTGCGGCCCCTGGCGTGTGCCATGGATCCACGCCCAGATAACCAACGGTGGCGGTGTCGCCTCCGGTATTGAAACGGCCTACAGGATGTTGATCAAGAAGGGTAAGTACACGGGTGAACAGCCTAATGTCATCGTGATGGCCGGCGACGGCGGCGCAACGGACATCGGGCTGCAGTCGCTGTCCGGAATGCTCTACCGTGGGCATAAGGTACTGTTCATCTGCTACGACAACGAGTCTTACGCCAACACGGGTATCCAGGTATCACCGACCACTCCCTACGGGGCCTGGACGACCTTCACCCCCTCAGGCGAAGTGATTCCGGAAGGCCGGAAGCACTTCCCGAAGGACAACGCCAAGGTTGTCGCACACGGTCACCCGTACTTGAAGTATGTTGCAACAGGTTCCATCGGATATCCGGTTGACCTGATGAACAAGGTGAGAAAAGGCCTTGCCCAGGAGGGTCCTGCCTACCTTCACCTGCATGCCCCGTGCCCGAAGGGCTGGCAGTTCCCGCCGGACAAGACCATTGAGATGGCCAAGCTCGCCGTTCAGACAGGTATGTTCCAGCTTTACGAATTCGAGAACGGGCAGTACACCCTCTCCGTCCAGCTCAAAGAGCGGAAACCTGTTATCGAATACATGAAGCACCAGAAACGCTTTGCACACCTGAAACCGGAGCACATCGAAAAGATGCAGGCGTTTGTCGACGCCAAGTGCGCCGAGGTCGGCATCACCGTTCCGGTAGTGGCAGCAGCACAATAATAGCGGCAGCCCCCGGGCGCTTCTGCGCCCGGGGTATTATATCATGTTCCGGGGTTAACAGGCAAGCCTGTAAAAATTTAATAGAAGGTGATTGCGTTATATCCGGCCAACCCTTATTCCCTGGACAAGGGGGTGGGAGGCAGCAGCTTCAGGTTAAGCATTGCCGTCTTTAATCCTCTTGTTGTCTGACCGCTGCAGCCATTTTACCAGGAATCGTTTTTCATACCTCTACAGATTACTCTAAGAATCCCCATCAGTTATCGACTTATCCTTGACAAAGGAGTATAAAACGGGGGAGGAGTAAGATGTCGATTCCGATTAATTTTTTCACGTGGATCTGTGCTTTATTGCCGATCCTGGCCATTCTGGTGCTGATGGTTGGTTTTAAGTGGAGTGCCTCGAAGGCCGGTCCCATAGGCTGGTTTATCGCATTAATTGTCGGCATTACGGTCTTTAAGGCCAACTTCTGGCTTTTGTCGTACTCCAGCGCTAAAGGTATGGTAATGGCGTTTTACGTGCTCTACATTATCTGGGGGGCGCTGCTGCTCTACCATGTGGTCAACGAAGTGGGCGGCATCGAGACTATCGGTGCAACCTTTATCGAAATGACCAAGAACAGGATTTTGCTGCTGTTGATGTTTGGCGTCGCATTTGTGACATTCCTCCAGGGTGTTGCAGGGTTTGGAGTTCCTGTGGCTGTCGGTGCTCCGCTGCTGGTAAGCTTGGGATTCCCCCTGACAACGGCAGTTGCCGTGCCGCTGATCGGCCACTCCTGGTCGGTAACCTTCGGTGACATGGCTTCCTCCTTCTCATCCCTCCAACAGGCAACGGGGCTGCCGGGGCCCGATCTGGCTCCCTTCGCCGCATTTTTCACAGGGCTGGCGGGCGTTGTCTGCGCCTTCTTCGCCATTCACTGCTATGCCGGCTGGAAGGGTGTAAGAAAGGGTTGGCTCCCGGCGCTGGTGGTTGGCGGCGTAATGGCGCTCGTCCAGTTCGGGGTGGCCCAGTGGGAACCCGCTCTGGCAACCTTCATCGCAGGAATTGTCGGTATTGTGGTAACCGCTTTTATGACAAGATTCTACCGCGAAGAGGATGAGGATCTTGCAGCTGTAATTGAGGCTGCTGCATCTGCCGAGCCCGGAACTGCCACCAAAGCTATTACCATTAAAAAGAAGATGAATTTCCACCTGGCCTTTGCCGCCTATTACGCCCTGATCGTGATCGTGGCCTTGCAGGAATTCGTTCCCGGCCTTGAAGACTGGATGAAGAGTGTCCTGGTAGTGGCATTTAAGTGCCCGCAGTATGCCACGGCCTACGGTTGGGTTACTAAAGCCGGCTGGTCATCAAAGGTCGGAACTTTAGGACATGTGGGAGCCCTGCTTGTTTACGCAGCTATCATCGGGATCATTATTTACAGTGTTGCCGGATACTGGAAGGGCGAGATGTGGGGTAAAGTGCTGACAAAGGTGGCCAAGGACGGCCTCGGGTCCAGCATCGCAACCTCATCCATGGTTTTAATGGCTTTCATTATGGTTGAAACCGGTATGACCTATACCCTGGCCAAGGGTGTAGCAACAGCTTTTGGAGTTGTTTATCCGGTACTGGCTCCTCTCGTAGGTGTGCTTGGTGCCTTCATGACCGGTAGCAACACCAACTCCAACGTTATGTTTGGAGCCTTCCAGGCGCAAATCGCCAAGATCCTGGGGGTCAGCACACTGATCATGGCCTCCGCCCAAACGGCAGGCGGTTCTATAGGCAGTATGCTTGCACCGGCCAAGGTGATCGTCGGCACCTCCACTGTCGGGCTGACCGGGCGTGAAGGCGAGGTAATCGGGAAGACCTTGAAATACTGCCTGTTGCTGGGTGTGGTGATCGGAATCCTTGCCTGGGTCATGCTGTTTGTGATCTTCAGGCATGTTTACTAGAAAGCGAATGGAGGGATCGAGATGGCGGACGGTACTGCACAAAACAAGAAGAATTATAAGATGTTGTGGCAGGGAATCTCGCTGCTCGGTATGCTGCTGGTACCGGCACTGGTCATGTATCCCGGAGCCGAGGCGAAAAGCAATGGTATTATGGCTCTCGGGTACATCCTCCTGGTATTCTGCATGCTGATACCTTTGTTCCTGAAAAAGTAGGTGCGCTGCGACAGTCGCTTGTATAGCTGGCCGTAGAAACGGACCGGGATGTGGGCGTGGGGCGGCCTGCCCCACGCCGAAAAACCGGTTTAATGCAGATGGAGGGCTAAAAAAATATATTTGGAATACCATTATCGCACATAATATACGGAATACAGTATCTACTGCCCTGAAAATACGTTCTGGTTATCCTTGCAGGCGCAGCGACCTACGGAGGTTGTTACTCGCCCTTGACGAAGGAGCAGCTAACGGCAGCCGAACTGAGGCATGGATGCCGAAGTAGCCGACTCCGCTGCAAG
>DULK01000082.1 GCA_012840385.1 Syntrophomonadaceae bacterium | reverse complement strand
CGCGCACCGCACTCCGGGTAACAACACGGTTTGAAAGGCCGGAAATTACCTATGTTCTGCAAGGGAAAGGTACTCGCCTCCGGTGAAGAGTTGGTCGAAGGCCTGCCGATCACCGGGGGCTGTTTTTTAATAAATTTCATATTCAGAACCGAACCTGTTATTGCCGGTCACAAATGTAAGCCAATGGGAAGACGACCGGTAATATAAATAAACAGGTAATTTTTTAAGATCATGATCCAAGAACCGGTTTCTAGAGTTTTTTATTATAGAAGGTTGGTAAAAAAGGAGGTGGTCGTAGCCTGTGTGCTGAGCTCCGGTCTTATTCAACATTGAAGCCGTGCTGAATGGGTTTGACCTGAAAAAGGAGGCCCAGGGATGTCCTTACGGTTTAAGAGTATTTTTATTTTAGCACTTTCTGGCCTGTTGGGGGTCTTTCTGATCCTGTCAACATCCGAGCCTGCACCGGCGCAGGCAAAGATCGGCATTGTCGTCGACGGCCGGGAACTGAGCCCGGGTCCGCCGGTCATCGTCGTTGAAAACCGGACGCTGGTGCCTGTATCCCATCTCTCCGAGGCTCTGCAAGCGCAGGCGCACTGGATTCCCGAACAGCGCACGGTAACGGTGGCTAAAGGGGGCGACGTTATCCAGATACAAGTTGGCAGCAAAATCGCCGTAAAAAACGGCAGCCCCCTGGATCTCGGCATGGCACCCCGCATCATCGGCGAAAGGGTTTTCGTCCCCTTGAGAACTGTAGCGGAAGCCCTTGGAGCAGCGGTTAATTGGGACGGGAAGACGCAGACGATCAGCATCGTTTCCGGAACAGAGGCCGCGGTACCGGAAAGGGTATATTCACCGGCTTTCCCGGCACAGGTTGCTTTTACCGGTGACGGCTATCTCTGGCTGGTAGATGGGACCACCGAAAACAGCAAACCGGTGCGGATTACTCACAGCGGCTCCGTTCGCATCGTCGGCTGGTCATCAGGTGGTCTGCATTTGATGTACCTGCTGAGTCCGTCCCGGGAGGATTACACTGCCGAAAATTATCTCTGGGTGGTAGAAGCGGACGGCACCGGCGCTCGCCAGGTGGATCCGAAGCCGGTGGAGGGCGTTCCCGCCTGGTCACCTCTGGGTGACGCTATTGCTTACAAGACAATGGATGCCGGTGGAAAAGGGGCCGACCGGAATCTGAAAGTGGCTGTGGTCAACGGCGGTAAGGTCGAGGTTGTGACTCTGCTGCCGGAGGGAAGCGGCGTTTTTGATTTCGCCTGGGCGCCCGATGGACAGAGCCTGGCGGTTTCATTCCCGTGCACTGAAGACCGTCCCTTGCGTGTTGATCGGGTTACCTTAAAGGGAGAACGTACTCCTATATTCAGCCTGGGTGAGGCAGGTATGTGTGGTGAGCCCTGGGCGGCCCAGGGATTTAAATGGTCCCCGGATGGGCGCTACCTGGCTTATCATCTCATACCCCAGTCGGCTTCCCTCGCCGCGGACGGCGTCACGCTTCAGGTGTTGGACTTGAAGAAGCCCGGCCGGCCGCAGGATTTGGGATGTGGCTTGATGTATCCCGAATGGCTCACCTGGTCTTCCGACAGCACAAAGCTGGCTTACATACTTGGAGAAGGGCGTGAGGCCACTGTCAATAAAAGACTATGTATCGCAAATATGAAGGACGGCAAAATTATGGACTGCAGCCAGGGTGGGCAGGTGGACACCCAGCCGGTGTGGAAAAATGCGCCTCCTTGCGGCGTTGCCTTCTGCCGTGGCCCGGAAACCCTCAACTGGGAGGGACAGACCAGCTACCAGGGCGTTCTGGTCCCCGGCCAGCGCATCTGGCTGAGGGAAAATGAACGCATGGCGCAGCCTCTGACTAAGGGGCCGGCGGATACGGCGGACTATGCCCCGAGCATTTCTCCTGACGGGCAATACCTGTCTTACCTGCGTTTAAACCGGAGAGACAGCGGTTCCCTTTACCTGAAGCTGCTCGACGGCGGTAAAGAGGTTGAACTGCTTCGCGGTTTGTCGGGGGACGGCGGCTACTACGGCAACTACTATCCGTCCTGGGTAAGCATCTGCTGGAAAAACAGTTACCGGCCGTTGTTGAATCAGGTGGAGGACCTGCTCGCCAGGCAGTACAAATTCTACCGCGTCCTGGGAAAGGAGATCACCCAGCAATCCATCAATTTTAACGGCTCCCGGGTGGAAGCTGAGTACCGGATCAAGGTGACCACAGTTCTGGGGGTAGCAAGCCCTTCGGAGTGGCTGCCCCAGAAGGGGAGGATTAAATTCCTGGAAGAAAACCGCGCCAGACTTTCTCCGGCAGTCCTGCAAAAGCTTGAAAAGAATCTAGCCTTCTGGCAGGAAGAGCTGCAGGGTTATATCGACACACCCTCGGAGGCGTACGATCATATCAAAGTAATAGCCGAACTTGACAGCAATGGCGAGATAAAAAAGGATACGGTGCAGTTTTTCCGGGAAGACCCGATGGGTCAATACGTCCCTCTCGACATGAATGATTTGTGTTTCAGGACTGCAGAGGAAATGGTCAATTATGGATACGAGGAAATGAAGCAGTTGGCAGCAGAGGAGAACATTTAGGCTAATTGCTTTGCCGATTGCATCTATAGTGATATTGTCTAGACTCAACAAGCGGATTGCCGTTCTGGAAACGAGGCTTGCCCGGCAGTTGAAGGAAGATGACCAAAAAGACTCGAATGACCTCTGAAGCAACGAGTTTTGCCGGTAACCACGCCATCATGATGTTCCCGCCGCCACTGGGCAAAGCAATAATTGAACACTAGAGAGGGAGGGCCGCAAGTGAAAAAGGTATTTCCCTATTTTGTGTGTGTTTGTCTTACAGTTTTGCTTACACTGGGGTCGTTGTTTGCCGGCAATCAGGTAAACCCCAATGGCAGTAATTACAAAGGTTATTCCCTCACTTACAAAATGCCCTACCAGGAACTGGAGCAAGAGCTTCTGTACGCCAGGATAATCAGGTACTCGGCGGACGGACGGGAAACAACAGCATTGCTAAGGGATAAAGGACAGCTTGTTGCCATTGTCCGGGAATTCGACCGGCTCAAGGAGGAGAAAGGCTTCCGCTCTCCGCTTGGCCGGCCGCTGGAAGAAAGCGTTGTGGTTACCATGTGGCGCCGGGGGAGCTCTGTCAGCTACGTGATCCGGGCATTCCCGGACGGGTATTTCTACCAGGAAAGGAGTATGGGCGGTCTGGCAGATGATGGGAAAAGGCAGGAGCCCTGTTTAAAAAGGTTGACGCCTGTCTTAGTAAGGCTTCTTGGGTTAAGCACCAACCCCAATTTTCTGATTGAAAAAATATCTCGATAAGTAATACCGTGTATCCGAATTTCGTAGGCAGAGTTTTTAGCGCCTACAGGATACTTATTGGAGGCGCGCCGCAAGGTTATCGCAATCCCATTCTTCGCATATCCGGGCAGGGGCTAAAATAAACTGAATATGGGCAGAGGGTTTTTCTGCCACCAGTAGAATTAATATCCTGTCAGGAAAATGCGGGGGTGTGCAGGAAGTGTGCCGTTTACGACAGTGTAAGCCAGCGGTTAGGATCGCGTTATTTCTGGCGCTTCTCCTGTGCGCGGCAATAACATCCGGGGGGTGCGGGGATGATGCTCCCGTTTTCAACGGCAGGGCTGCATCCAGGGATCGCCTGGTGGTTTACGAGAAGGGCGGATACGTCTGGGTGGTCGAGGCCTCCGGCGAAAAGGCGCGGAAGATCGGCGAAACGGGGAATCTCAGGTTGGGGCCCCCGGCGCCCGATGGCAGAAGGATGGCGGTTCTCACCGGGGTCAGCCGCAATGGGGAATGGCTGAGCGGTTATGCAGCCGTCTTGAGCCTGAACGGGAGGCTCAAGCCTGTGGTGGGGCCGCAAGGCCCCCTGCTCCAGGAGCCGGGAGAAGTGGCCTGGGTGGGAAACTCCCTTGTGCTGGCCAGTCTGGACAGTATCTGGATCGCCGGTGAAGAGGGAAGAGTCTTCCGGGCGAAGGCCCTCTATACAACCAGGAGCAGCGGCAGCGAAAGGGTCTGGTACCCGAGAGCAGTTCCCGGCGGCAGAGAGATCAGTTTCTGGATTACCTCAAACGAAGGGGAGGAGTCGCTGGTACGGGCGCGCCTGGTCACCCTTTCGGTGCGCGGGGGCACAACCAGGGCGATTTTTACCGAAACCATCTGGGCGGGCGGGGAGGCGCCGGTAGATGTGCTCTGGTCCCAGGATGGAAAGTATGCCCTGGTCTACTGTGAGCCGGCGGGCGGCGGCAACTGCTGGTGGCTCCTGGACGGAGAAACCGGAGCCAGAAAGGCGGTGCTGTCTCCTGAAGCCGGGGATCCGCAGTGGCTGCCGGGGAGCAAGGCTATCGTCTATGCCCCCCGGGCTGCCCTGCAGCTGCCGGACTACGAGGTGCTGGACGTTTTGACGGGGAAGAAGCACCCCTTTGCCGGGATCCCGAACTGGGTGACCTGGCTCGAAGTCTCACCGGACGGAAAAATGCTGCTGCTGGCCAGGGCTGCGGGTGATGACGGCCTGAAGTACGATCTCTACACTGCGTCGGTAGGTGGAACAAACATTAAAAAGATCGCGGAAGGCGCCGGGGATGCCTTCTGGCAGCCCTAATCGTCTAAACCGAAGAAGCGGACGGCATTTTCACCCCAGATGCCGTTCCTTTCCTCTTCCGTGAGGTTTGTCTCCGCCCATTCTTTATAATAGCGGGCGGGGGACAGCAGCGGGTAATCGCTTCCCAGCAGAACCTTGTTCAGGACCCCCGCCAGCCTGGCGGCCTCGTAAACCTGCGGCCGGAACAGGAACGGGGATGCGGCAATGTCGTAGTAAACGTGGCGGAGCGATTCCCGGAGTTCCGGCATCAATTCGTAGAAGGGGAGCCCTCCGCCCCAGTGGGCGAAGATGATTTTGTTTTCCGGATTGTTGATGGCAAACCGGTAGGCCTGCTCCGGCCCCATCTTCCCCTTGCCCGGATAGTAGTGGCCCACCAGCTCGTTGGTGTGCATCAGGATCGGGAGGCCCAGCTCCTTGCACAGGGCGGTGAAGCGCCCCACCTGGTCCTGATCCGAGATGTCCGTATGGACGGCGGAGGGGATGATCTCGCCAACTCCCTTCAGTCCCGCTTCCCGGCAGCGGATGAGCTCCTGTTCCATCCCGGGATCCCGCGGCGGTACGATGGCGAAGCCGATGAAGCGGTCCGGGTAGCGTCTCACCGTCTCGATGATGTAGTCGTTGGCTTCCCTGGCCATCCCCAGGTCAAGGCAGGAAAAACCGAAGACAACCGATTTGTCTACTCCCGTTTTTTCCATGTTGTCCAAAACGTCTTCAGCGGTGGCGAACCTGGCTTTCGGCGTATCATGCAGCAGTTTGAAATGGGCGTCCCTTTCCATATTCCTCTTTATATCCCGGATGAAATCGGGCGACAGGATGTGGACATGCACGTCGATTTTCATAATTTTCCCCCCATATAATTTATTTGCAATTCACTTAGAAGGATTCTCCCCGTGCGTGGAAAAACCCTTTTGCCAGAAACAATAACGAAACTGAGTGCTGGCATTGTATAATTACTTATAGAGGATTCATATCCCTGAGGGGATGAAGCTCATGACCTTTAAGGAAAAGTCTATCCTTGTGGTTGAGGACGATCAGAACATCGCCGAACTGATCAGGCTTTACCTGGCGAACCAGGGGTACCGGGTCATCATCTCTCTGACAGGAAGAGGAGTAGTGGAACAGGTGCAGCGGGAGGGGATAGACCTGGTCATCCTCGATCTCAGGCTGCCGCACGTCAGCGGCTGGGAGATCTGCCGCGCCTTGAGGCAGCAGACCACTGTCCCCATCATCATAGTTACGGCAAAGCGCGACATTTCCGATAAGCTTCGGGGCTTTGACCTGGGGGCTGATGACTACATCGTAAAACCCTTTGATCCCCTGGAACTGCTGGCCCGGGTGAGAGCCGTCCTGAAACGCAGCCAGGCGTCAACAGGCGGCCCGGAATCCATCATCCTACCGGGTCTCGAGATCGACCTCGGGCGCTACGAAGTGAGGGTTAACAACCAGCTTGTGGAATTAACTCCCAAGGAAACCGAGCTTCTCTATACACTGGCATCCCAGCCCAACCATGTTCTAACCAGGGAATACCTCCTGAAGAGGATCTGGGGCTATGCCATCAGCGTCGGGACGAGCCGAACGGTGGATGTTCACATCAACCGCCTCAGGGACAAGATCGAAAAACCCGGCGTGCCCTGGCGCATCAAAACCGTCTGGGGCGTCGGCTATAAGTTTGAAAACGAGGCCGGGCAGGAATGAGATTCATCAGGGGTAGCGTTTTCGGCAAGCTGCTCATAATTGTTCTGGGGATGACCATCGGTGTCGTCTTGACCATGAACATTCTCCTCTCCTGGTTTTTTCGCCAGTACGTCTATAAACGGCACGACCAGCATCTGTGGAATACGGTGAGCCAGGTACAGGAAATAACCGCCAGGCTTTCACAGGGCGATCTCACGGAACCGGCGTGGGAGCGATCCCTTTTTCTGATTGATCGCTCAACGGGGGTGCACCTGGCCGTTTTTCGCGGCAAATCCATCCTGGCAAGCACCGCCAACGAAATTTCCTACATTATCTCGAATCCTTCGGTATTAGATAACGTGCTTGCCCTGAAGCACAGGAAAGAGGCCAAAATCCTGGGTGTTCCATGGGGACGGGGTTTTGATCTGCTGGCCATCTCCACTCCCCTTGACCAGCTTCCGGGAGATACCACCCTGATCGCCTATACAGAAGTCAGCAACGTGAGGGAGATGCTGGGACAAACCCTGCGCATTGTCTGGCTTGCTTCGCTCCTCGTTCTCTTCATGGCCATTCCCATCGTCTATCTGGTTTCCCGCCATTTTACCCATCCCCTCGAAGAGATGCAGCGGGTGGCGACCAGGCTGGCGGATGGGGATTTCCGGCAGCGGGTTGCCGTCAAGCGCAGCGACGAGATGGGCACCCTGGCCAAGGCTTTGAATGAAATGGCCGAACGCCTGGAGCAACTTGAAAACTACCGGCAGGAATTCCTGGCCAACGTGTCCCACGACCTCCGCACTCCCCTGACTTCTATAAGCGGTTTCATCCAGGGGATCCTTGATGAAACAATACCGGAGGAGGAGCAGAAGCATTACCTCTCCCGCGTTTACATGGAGACCCAGAGGTTGGCGGGCATTGCCAACGATCTGCTGGATATGGCCAGGATGCGGGATGGTCAGATGGAGTATCACCGGGAGGTGCTGGATCTCTGGGATGTCTGCAGGGAGGCGGTGGAACTTCTCCTCCCCCTTGCAAACGAAAAGAACGTGAATTTATCCATTGTGGTGCCCGGTGAGCCCTGCTTCGTATACGGCGACCGCAGCCGCTTGATCCAGGTCCTGGTAAACATACTGGACAATTCGGTGAAATTTGCCCGCCGAAACGTTCTTGTGAATGGAAACCCCTTGGGGGACGGTGGTGAAGTGGTAATCACCGACGACGGCCCCGGCATCCTTCCCGAGGACCTTCCCCATATCTTCGAAAGGTTTTACAGGGGCTCCCAGGGGGGCACAGGCCTGGGGCTGGCCATCAGCAAGCTGATCCTGGATGCCCACCAGGGTTCGGTGGAGGTCAGCAGTGAAACGGGAAAAGGGGCGACTTTCCGCATCTTTCTTCCCTCCTACAGGCCCTAGGCTGTTACGTTTCATTTACACCTGCCCTGGAAATACGTACTGGTTATCCTTGCAGGCGCAGCGACCTACGGAGGTTGTTACTCGCCCTTGACGAAGGAGCAGCTAACGGCAGCCGAACTGAGGCATGGATGCCGAAGTAGCCGACTCCGCTGCAAGG
>DULK01000081.1 GCA_012840385.1 Syntrophomonadaceae bacterium | reverse complement strand
CGACCCGAAGTGCTTTCCCGTTGACCAAAGCATCCGCAATCTTCGACCTGGCGGCGTACAGCACGCGCTGGAAAGTGGTGCGCGCCACCCCCATTCGTTCGGCGCACTGCTCCTGGTCCAATCCCTCAAGGTCCTTTAAGCGCACAGCTTCCAGTTCCTCAACCGTTAAATTCACTTCCCTCAACTCCCGCAGCGGTATCCCCGCCGGCTTGTAATAGTTTGCCGCCGGAAGGGACTCTACCCAGCACCGTTTCCTCCTCCTTGGTATAGCAATCACCCCCTGCCCGCATGCCTGCCGGAATATGCCTCCGTATGTAGCCATTGCCCCCTTGATGCCGGCACCTCCTCCCCGGAGATTCCGGGTTGGGCACTGCCCTCCTGTATTTCCGGATCGACCAGGAGAAAGCAGGGGCAGCGCCCGAAACGGGAGTCCAGTGAAGAGTCCGGATCCCGGCCGGTAGCGGTGATGGCTATTCTCATGGCGACAATCCACTTCCTTCCTTACTTTTTATACTTCCGGTACAGGTTGGGCATCGGCTGCTGCCCCCTCTGGGCCTGGATATACAGCGACCTCCACCCCTCGCCTCTCATCTCCCTGGCTAATGGGGCTCCCAGCTTCGACTGCCCGGAGAGATAGTCCTGAATCGCCGCGTACAGAGCATTGACGGCATCCTCCGCAGTATGCCGCTCCTCCGGAGGAAGGCCGCCCAGCGCCCTTTCCACATCACCGGCCGAGATCTCCATGGCCTCCCAGACGGTTTTCCCCTGGGCGAGCATGGATGTAACACTGCAGCAGGCGATCAGGTTCTGGCACCCCTGAACCATGAACCTCACCTTTTCCAGGCAGTCGTCTTTCACCTTGATGAAAAACATGATGATGTCGCCGCATTCCCGGACATGGATCAGAACGCCGTTGGCATCCTCCAGTTCCCCCCAGTTGCGCGGGTTTCGGGCGTGTTCAGCTATTTTCGGGTTGGCCATTCTCCGCCAGCTCCTGATGCAGATTGAGTTCCTGCAGACGTTCCACCATTCTGGAAACCTCGCCGGCCTCCAGCATCTCCACCATCCCCTCGTCGCCAAATCTGGTAATATCGGGCTTGATCGGGAGTGTTGCCAGCAAGGGAATGCCTGTTTCCCGGCTTACCTGCTCGCCTTGGGGTTTGCCGAAGGGGTAAAGCACTTCCCCGCACCTCGGGCATTCCAGGTAGGCCATGTTTTCTACCAAACCGACGATGGGGACGTGCAACTGCCGGGTCATGTTGACCGCTTTTCTTACGATCATGACCGCCAGGTCCTGAGGCGACAGGACGATCACCACACCCTTCAAGGGCAAACTCTGGAGCACAGTGAGGGGTACGTCTCCCGTACCCGGCGGCAGATCCACGAAGAGGTAATCCAGCTCCCCCCAGTCCACCTCTTCCCAGAACTGCTTGACCGCTCCCGCCAGCAAGGGGCCGCGCCAGATCACGGCCTCGTCCTCTCTTTCGGTAAACAGGTTGAGAGACATCACTTTGATTCCCAGGTCCGTCTCCCGGGGAATGATGCCGTGAGGTCCTGTCCGCAAATTGCCCCCCTTCAACCCGAAAAGGCGGGGAATGCTGGGGCCGGTGATGTCGCCGTCAAGCACGCCCACCCCGTAGCCTCTTTTGGCCATGGTGCTGGCGAGCAGGGCCGTCACGGTGGATTTGCCCACACCCCCTTTGCCGCTCATCACCGCTATAACCGATTTCACATCATTTCTGGATGCAAACCTGAACTCCGCCGCATCCGCTTGCGTGCAGGTTTCCTCGCAGCGTTCGCCCTTATCCGGACAGGAACCACAAGCGGGTTTTTCTGTTTTCACGTTCATTGCCTCCTGCCTATACTTTTTTTATCATGAAGAGTAGAGAAACCGTCAGTTTCTCCCCAAATGCGGGGATGAGGCATCCAAAATTCCATCTCCCGATCACGGTTTATTATGGCATATGCCCTTTTTATTTTAACAGAGTCGAACAACTTAAAGCAAGTAGTGTTTCCCGTCATGGCAAAACGCATTTGCAGAACAGGCACGAGGTGCACCATATCTTTAAATCCCGCTATCAAGCAAAATTATCAACACGGGCATTGCCTTAAAAAAATTTTTATTCTGCACAGATGCTCTTGCAGGAATTAGTGTCTCGATAAAGAATAAGAAAAATATTAATAATTGAAAAAAGTATAAATGTACTACAAGACAGAACCACGGAGGTTCTTAACCCACAGAAGTGGGTGAGATTCGTGGTTTTTATTTTTTGCGGACTGGCGGTTTTAGCCACTTAGCCTGAAACCGGAAAGATGCCACAAATGCTCGCAGCCTTTAAAGGGGTGATTGATCCAGGATGAGAATTGCGGTTGTGGACGGCCAGGGAGGTGGGATCGGGCGCCTGATCACAGAGCAGATCAGAAAAGCCTTGCCCACCGATACGGAAATTATCGCCCTGGGCACCAACGCCGTCGCCACATCCCTGATGCTCCGGGCCGGCGCCAACGAGGGGGCCAGCGGAGAAAACGCCGTGGTCAGGAACGTGGATGATTGCGATGTGATTGTAGGGCCGCTCGGAATCATTCTCGCACACTCCATGCGGGGAGAATTGACACCGAAGATGAGCGAAGCCATAGCCGGGAGCAAGGCTCGCAAGATCCTCCTGCCGCTAACCCTTTCACAGGTGGAAGTGGTCGGCGTGGAAGAAGAGCCTTTGCCCCACCTTGTTGAAAAACTGGTCAAAAGATTAAAGGAAATGCTGGAGGTGAAGAAAGAAAATGTGTGAAGCCAACGCTTATTTGCGCAGAGGTGAAAAAGACGAACTGGTTCTGCAGAGCGTGGACCGGGTCCAGCCCCAGGAAGACGGCCTGCTGCTGGAGAATATTTTCGGCCAGCGCAAGATTTTAAAGGCGCGCATCAAGGAACTGGCGCTGGTTGACCACAAGATTATCCTTGAAGAAGAATAACAGCAACCAAAGACAGCACGGCAGCGGTTGTTTATCATGACCTGCAAGAAGCAGGCCCCGAACGCTGCCTCCCTGCATACATTTAAACCTCCCATTGAAAGAAAAGCCGCCCGGTCACCGGCCGGGCGGGCAGCAATCCCCCCTTTCCGCCTGACATGGAGGCACGAAGCCTGCATGTCAGGTAAACCTCCTTATTCTTTTGGCAACCTTTCGGTTCTTCGGTTGCTTATCAAAGCATTTTGTCATCCGCAGAAGCCGGCATCAATCTGTCCAACGCACTTTCTTTATAATGAAGAACTTCCTTTGGTATATCTCCAATGTCCGGAGGTACCGGGTGTCTTACAGCCTCTACGAACATAAACAGGACCCATGCACAGATAACTATTATCAAGGGCCATGCAACTGGTCCCGGAACGGAGGGAAGCAACCATACCTTGAAGAAACCGTAGGCAGCAAAAGCGATCAATCCCGGCGCCACATATTTAACCAGTACGTTCCACCAGGGGCCGAAGGGAATATCCGCACCTAAATTCAGCACATACTTTCTGACCCGATCCGCGCCCCAGGCCCAACCGACGAAAAAGAGGATGAAAAAGCCTCCCAGCAGAATAGCATAGCTTCCAATGGTAGTATCCAACCAGTCGAACACATTTTTGTTCAGGGATGCCGGTAAAGCTGCCACGTTCCACAGCACAAATCCTACAGGAATGGCCATCTTCCTGCTCCAACCCCATTCTTCCATCATCGGCGCCAAACCCGCCTCAACGCAACCAACGGTTGCACCGATACCGGCCAGCGCAAGGGAGGCGTAGAACAGAATCATCATCAAATGCCCGCCCGGCATCTCTTGAAACATCTTCGGCAACACCAAAAAAGACAGGCTTGTACCCGAATCAAGTGGAACTCCGTAAACAATGCATGCGGGGATGATGGCCAGACCAACCAACCAGGAGATGGCCCCGTCCAGCAACCCGGTCTGGGTAATCGAGGACCCGATATCTTCACCTTTTTTCATGTAACTGCCCATGGTCAGGATGATCCCCCAGCCGAAAGCCCCTGACCACAATGCCTGGCCTATCGCCTGCATCCAGGTCTCATACCTGAACAGGTAGTTCCAATTCGGGGCCAAGTAGTATTCCAATCCCTTACTTACGCCATGCAGGTTCAACGTGCGTACAACCATAATTGACATAATAATAAATAAAACCGGCCCCATGATCAGGGAGGCTTTTTCCAGGCCCCTGGTAACCCCAAACCAGAGGATGCCAAAAACTATGGCATTTACAAGCAGTACCCACAAAAACACCTGCGGGGTATCTATAAACGCCTTGAAAAACACCTCAGGAGAGGGGGCACGCCAGACTGCCCCGCTAAAACTGGTGAAAAAGTATCGTGCAACCCAACCGATAACCACGTTATAATAACTCAGAACAATAATATTTAAGCAAAGAATTGCGATCCCGCAAATCCGCCATACGGGCCTCCTGCCGATTGCCGTAAATGCGCCGACAACAGCCCTGCGCGAAAACTTGCCCATACAGATTTCGCACATGTTGCCGATGTTCACGATGAAAACAATGGCCAAAAGATAAACCAGCACAAAAGCTGCTCCGCCGTATTTTGCAGCCAGGTAAGGGAACCTCCAGATATTGCCGAGCCCCAGGCTGGTCATGATGATTACCATAAAACCGCCGAAACGAGACGTAAAGGTTTCTCTCTTTTCAGTAGATGCCGTACTTTCCATGAGCCAACCCCCCCTCGAATAAATACGTGATTATGTCGGCATTATCTCCATACAAGAATACCCAGCCTGATCAGCCCCCAAACGATCCAGCCGGTAAGGCCACAAATTCCGAAAATAACGGCCATCTCCAACCTCTTATTAAACTTTAATTTTTCATAGGGGATGGCACCCCATTCGTCCGTTACTTCTCCGGAGCGGTCAGGATGGTAGCAAAACAAAGCTATCGGTAGTACCCAGTAAACCAATATGATAAAAATTGTCCAGAACCATGCCGAGTTCGACATTAAAGAGCCACCTCCATATTCTTACAATATTTACGAATCAATCGGGACGCCTTCGTCTGGCTGATCTTGAGCGCTTTTGCCACCTTTCTCGAACTGCCGTATTCTCGATAAGCTCGAGTGATCAACTCTTTTTCAACCTCTCGCATTATCACGTCAAAAGGAACATTTGGAGGAAAGCTAAAGGTGTTATTGTCGACAGTCAAGTTGCCGGTACGGCGTTCTGTTTTAAATTCTTGTTGGAAAAGTTTCGGAAGATGTTCTGTCTTAATCTCATTATCACGAACCGATACGACCAACCGTTCAATAAGGTTCTCAAGCTCGCGCACATTCCCCGGCCAGCTGTACCGGCACAATGTCTCCAGACATTCTTTTGAGACATCGCGGCAAACGTTGTATTTCTTATTGAATTTCTCAATGTAAAAGTAGACCAGGGGAATAATGTCTTCAGGACGTTCTCTTAAGGGTGGAATATTGATCTCGATAACATTTAACCGGTAATAAAGGTCTTTACGAAATGAGCCCTTCTCAACCATGTCCGGCAGGTCTTGATTGGTTGCTGAAATTATTCTTACATCAGCTTTTTTGACTTCCGTGCCGCCGACGGGTATAAACTGCCGCTCCTGAATCACCTGCAGGATCTTTGCCTGCAGCCGGGGAGATAGTTCCGCAATTTCATCCAGAAAGAGAGTTCCTCCGTTAGCCAGTTCAATCAGGCCTTTTTTTCCTCCCCGCTCCGCTCCCGTAAAGGCGCCATTTGAGTAGCCGAACAACTCGGACTCAAGCAGGTCCTCAGGAATTGCGGCACAGTTGAGGGCAAGGAAAGGGCCGTCTTTTCTCCTGCTGTTTTTATGAATATGCCTGGCAAACAGCCCCTTCCCGGTACCCGATTCACCTAAGATCAGAACAGTCGAATCCACGCAGGCAATCTGCTCTGCAAATTCAACCAGTTCCTTCATTTTTTTGCTGTGACAGATTATCTCACCGAATGCCCTTTTAGGATTGTCGGTCTTACTTTTTTTTCTATAATTGACCAGGCTGTGGCGCGTCATTTCAAGCTCGTACTTGACGGCCTCAAGCTGCGTCAGATCGCGGGCATTGTGTACGGTGAGCTCAATTTCCCCTTTTTCATCGAAGACAGGAGTTACGGTAGTTATCAACTTCTTACCGAGATAAGTTGTTTGTTCAATGGTAACCCGCCGCTTTTCTCTGTGAACAATCGGTGTTACCGGCGGATGCCAGTATCCAAGACCGATCAATTCGGTGATGGTTTTGCCTATAACCTCGGATACTTTCATACCGTAGTGACGTTCGCAAGCATTGTTTACATAAATGACGCGCCCATTACCATCGAGGACGAAAATCTCGTCGTAGGAATTATCAAGGATTTTTTTTAATGTTGCGGCATCCAGGTCAACCGGGCTCTCCTTACCGTCAATCCGCTCATTTGCAATCCCGGACACTTCATTATTGACTGGCATGTCCCGATCACCACTTTTTAAAATAATAGAAAGATACTATACTTCAAAAATTATATAACATGACGAGAGCCGGACCATTCATTATACGTTGGTAAAGTCTGGTGCCGGTTCCTGGTTTATGTCGGGATGCCACCAATCTTTTCTGGATCGTATTTAAGTAACGAGCCGGTCCGTATAGTGATAAAATAAGAAGTTACTCTCTTATCCTAGCTCTCATGTCTGTACAGGCCCTTTCTATGAGCGGTTATGTAGCCCATGCAATATGCATCCTGCCCCAAAAGAGCCATGGAGGCGTAAATGGCACCCATCATATCCCTATCGGTCGGGTCCAGAATATAGCCGTCCATTCCCATAGCCATGGTTTGAACAACAAAATAGCGGTTCAGGACCTTGCGGTTTGGCAGCCCGTACGACACGTTGCTGAGTCCGCACGTGAAATGGACCTTGGGGTACTGCTCTTTGATCATCTTGATTGTTTCCAGCACTTCTATGCCTGCGGTCTCAACACTGCTAACAGGCTTGACAAGAGGGTCGAAATAGATATCCTCTTCCGGAACCCCTGCGGCGGTAAGTTTGGCATGCAAATTTCTCGCCACACGCATGCGGTCCTCCGCCGTATCAGGCATTCCGGTATCATCCATACACAGTGCCACTATCTTGGCCCTGTACTTCAATACAAGGGGGAGAACCTTATCAAATCTCTCCTTTTCATCGGTTATGGAGTTAATCATCGGTTGACCGTATCTACACAACCTCAACCCTGCCTCCAGGGCCTCAGGGTTGGGACTATCTATACACAACGGAGCTTCCACGGCATCCTGGACATTAGTAACAAGCCACTCCATCATTTCCACTTCGTTAAAAACCATAGTCCCGCAGTTTACATCGATGTAGTGCGCCCCTGCTTCGATCTGTTCTTTGGCGATCTTTTTGATATACCCCGCATCCCTTTTCTCCACCGCCTCTTTAATCGGTTTACGGCTGGTATTGATCAGTTCCCCTATGATCAGCATTTGACCATCCCCCTATCAAGATTTAATAACTTTATAAAAACTGAGGGAGTAGTCAGGAAACAACGAACGGTTTCCTGACTACCGCCATTTAACCCTTGATGATTTTTGCACACAGCTCCTTGGCCGCCATGGCGTCCGGCGCATAACCGTCGGCTCCGATTTCATCGGCAAAGCTCTGAGAAACAGGGGCGCCGCCAATAATCACCTTTACCTTATCCCGCACCCCTGCCGCCTCCATCGCATCCAGGGTTTTCTTCATATTTACCATGGTTGTGGTCAACAGGGCGGACATGCCTACAATCTGAGGACTGTGTTCCTTTATTGCATTTACGAAGCCCTCCGGGGAAACATCGACGCCAAGGTCGATGACGTTAAAGCCGCCGCTCTTGAGAATCATGACAACCAAATTCTTACCGATGTCATGCAGGTCACCGGCAACGGTTCCGATTACCACCGTACCCGCCGAAGCCGCCTCGGAAGATGAAAGAAGAGGTTGAACGATTTTCATGCCTTCCCCTAAGGCCTTAGCGCACATCATCACCTCCGGAACGAACATTTCGCCGGCCTTAAATTTGGGAGCCACGATGTCCATTCCTGCTAAAAGCCCTTTGTTGATAACATCCAGCGGGTTGACGCCACGGTCCAAAAGATTCTTTGTAGCAGATACGACACCGTCAAAATCACCGTGAAATACTGCCTGGGCCAAACTATCGAAATCACTCATTGTACGTATCCTCCCTTTGTTTTAAATCATTCGCTGTGAAAGAGCCGTCTCTTCAGGAACCTCGATTTCCGGACCCTCACCGTTCGTCTTCCAACCCCACTTCTTCACTTCTTTAAAAAACGAGATAGGTATCACGATACACACGATCATCATCGGCAACCCGCCGACGACAGCCGAAGTCTGGAGAGGGCCTAAACCTCCCATAAAGAGCAGTGATATCGCCAGTACACCCAGCAAGAGAGCCCAGGTGACCCGGTTCAGTTTGGAAGGCTCATCATCCTCGGTGATCTCCTTAGTAGTCACCATAGCCAGGGTATAGGCCACACCGTTGATAAACGTGGCCGTGGAAATGAAGGCGTAAATCAGGAGAATCGGCAGGACTATCTTGGCCAGCGGTAAAGTCGCCCAGATCTCCACAATAGCTCTGGCAGGGCCGAACTTATCAAAGTAATGAGCAATATTCAAAATGTGATTCTCGTGCACGTACATGGCATAGTTGCTAAAGACGGCGAAGAAGACCATCTCGCCGAGAGTGATGGAACCCAGTACCGCAAGACCGAATTCCTTTACCGTTCTACCCCTGGAGATGCGGACCAGATAGATGGCATACGTAATCACGCAGTTCAAGAACCATGCCCAGTAGAAGATGGTCCAACCCTGCGGCCATCCGGATTTTCCGTGGGGATCGGTATAGAGCGACATTCTGACAATGTTCTGGAGCATGGTGCCCAGAGCCTGGGTGAAGGAGTTCAGGATATAAGACGTATGTCCGACCACCAGGACAAATATCAGCACACCGAATGCCAGCCAGATTCTGACGTCACTTAAGAACTTGATGCCTTTCTGCAAACCGAAGTAGAGGCAGGTGGTAAACAGAGCGATCCAGGCAATCAGTATGTAGCCGTCGAGAGACAGAGTATGTTGAACCCCGAAAATTTTGGAGATCAACTCTGCTATCAGCGGTGTCCCCAAACCCAACGAGGTGCCGACGCCGGCCACCATACCGATGATGTAGAGGACATCGATAACTTTCCCGAGCAGCCTGTCCTTCTGCTGACCGAGAATTCCGCAGACATCGCTCGGTCTGATGACTTTCCTCTTCCTGATAAAGAAGTTATAGCCGATGGCCACGGCAATCACCACATACATGGCTACGGGAATTAACCCCCAGTGGTACATGCCGTAACAGGACGCCCAGTCTGCCGCTTCAGGGGAGAAGGGCTTGGCACCCCATGGTGGGGTCTTCATGTAGTAGAACCATTCGATCGTGGCCCAGTAGATTAGAGCCGCGCTGGCCGTTGAGGTAAACATCAATCCCAACCAGCTGAAAGTTTTAAATTCGGGTTCACCTGAACCGAGTTTCTTGTTGCCCAACTTCCCAAAGATCATATAAAGGGCGATCAGAAACAGCGCCACTACGTACCACTCAAAGGCCCAGCCCAGCTTGTCCGTAACCCAGGCCAGGGCATTGTCGGATATGGTTTTCGCTTTGGCCGGATGACCGATAATATAGGCACATATTAACGAGATCAATAACAGCGGCGGCCAGAATAACGCATGATCCAGCTTCAGCCTTTTTTCTTGTGCCATATTCCATCCTCCTTCTTACTCCTTACTGGTGGTTGGTTTTCAGTTCCGCTTCATACTCCTCGATAATAGACTTCATGGCTTCGGCAGCACCGTCAGGCAGCGGCGCAGGCTTGTGGTTCTCAAGGATGTGCTTTGCTTCTTCATAGGCTCGCTCCGTCAGGTCCTTACCGCCTGCAAACTCCTGCCAGGACTCACGGTTTCTCCTGTCAAACAATCGGGACTGGGACAATTCTTTCATGTGTTTGAAAGTATGGGGATGTGTCATGAACTCACCGCCGGGACCCACTTCTTTAATAACGTCAATCCCCAAAGTTTCGTCATTAACTTCGATCCCCTTGACAACCTGTTGAACCCCCCTGATCATTTCGGCGTCCATAACCAGTTTGGCATAATCAAAGGTCAAACCGGATTCCAGGCAACCCGCACCGTAAATAACATTGGCACCGGCTAACGCAGCGACGGTTGCAGTTATACTGGCTTCATAGGCTGCCTGGGCATCGGGAAGCTTGCTGTCCGAATGGCCTCCACCCACCCATACCGGAAGCCGGTAATACTGGGCAAGTTTAGCCAATCCGGCGCTGATAATCCCGTATTCTGGAGCGCCGACGGCCGTAATCGTAAATCTCAAATCCATCATTGTAGTGCAGCTTGAATAGGTGCAGGGCGTACCCTTGTTGGTCAACTGGGCCAGCATCAAAGCACTCAATACTTCCGCGTTATGCTGAACCAGCGTCCCCGCCAGGGTCGCGGTCGAGGTTGCACCGGACAGGGCCATGGGGATAATGGCTATACCCGCTCCAAGCCGGGCGCACTCGATGATAACTTCACAGCACCTCTTAACGAGGGTCAGAGGACTGGTGGGGCATACAAATGCCGTCACAATAGGCCGCTTCTTGAAATTTTCCATACCCCCGACGCATGCCGCCGCCATTTCGATAATCTTTTTCGTGTTTGCACCACTTCCAAAACCGAGCAGAAGATGTTTGCCGGTGTTTGTGACCATTGCCTCGAAATTATGTAACGGCTGCGTTTCGGGAAACTGATCCGAAGAGCAGAGAGCCCTTTCAACCGCAACAATCTCATCCAGGTAGTCACAAACCAGGGTAGCTCCTCCCAGATCACTCTTGACCGATTTTCTAACCTGCCTGGTATAGGGATCAATCACCTGGATGCACTCGCCAAAAGTGCTGAAGCCTACCCGTTTGGGTTCCAGGATGTAATCTTTATTGCTATCTCTTCCGTAATATATAACGTTTCTGGGAGCCCACCGGATGCAATCCTCCACAAGGTAGTGAGGAAACTTTACAATACCGTAATCCTTGACCCGTTCAACCTTGGCACCTGCACCCTGGAATATCTCGATGGCCTCGTCGGACTCTACTTTGATCCCCACCTCGGACAGCACTTCCAGCGTGGCAAGGTGAAGCGATTCCAACTCATCTGCTGTAAAGGCGTTCAGCCCGAATCCCGATAATGAATTAAATCCTGCCTTCAGACTTCTGATCACTGTAAATCCTCCCCTCATAATTAAGTGTCAGGCTAACCAAGCATCGACCCCTAATGAACCCCTCCTTTACTTCAAGAAACAAATTCCCGGGTTAACCCTGGGCAAGATAGTAGATGTAAAAATAGCCCTGCCGGCTGTTATCGCAAGTTTTATGCCAACAAAAAAACCCCCTCATTTCATGGGGTTTTAATAGCAGGCGGCAAAACAGAAACGAGTCACTTTCGACTAACCGAGTCGTTTTCAGTTCGCGTAAGGTCAAGTCACACTATGAGTTGATTTAATTTTGCGCCAGGCTGCGGGAAATCAAGGACAAACTGGAAAGCTAAATTAACGGTCCAAGTATGAACTCTCGGCAAGAGATCCCCCATTAGCGCAAAAATTTTGAATTGAGGGGGATTGTGCCCCAAATTATTATAAAATTAATCTTTGAGGATATACGAAGTACAGATATAACTTTGAATCTGGATGATATACGCAATACATATATACGGTGGAGTTGTCTTCCATACCCCTGTTAGGAGAAGGATTTCAATAATCAGAACTACGAGGAGGTACTGAGATGCTGGTTGTTGGAGAACTGATCAATGCCAGCCGCAAGCCGATTGCAGAAATGATCGAGGCACAGGACGCTGATGCCATCAAAAAGGTGGCCCGGGAACAGCGCCAGGCAGGGGCTGATTACATTGATGTCAATGCCGGAATATTTGTGGGCAAAGAGGCCGACTATCTGAAATGGCTGGTTCAGAACGTCCAGGAGGTGGTGGACTGCCCTTGTTGCATTGACAGTCCCGACCCGAAAGCCATCGAGGCCGCTCTGACAGTGCATAGAGGAGTGGCAATGATCAATTCCATTTCCCTGGAGAAGCAACGCTATGACGCCCTCCTGCCGGTTATCTCCGGCACCGATCTGAAAGTGGTGGCACTCTGCATGAGCGATGATGGCATGCCTGAAACCACGGATGACAGGCTAAAGATTGCCGAAAAGCTCATCAATGGTTTGACCAGAGCCAACATTCCTCTTGATAACATCTACGTAGACCCCCTGGTTCAGCCGGTGGGGACAAAAGATACCTTTGGCATCGAATTTCTGAACGCCGTTGAGGCCATCATGACCGGGTTTGCCGGTGTGCACACGATATGCGGGCTTTCCAACATCTCTTACGGATTGCCGGCCCGCAAATTCTTGAATCAGACCTTTGCGGTGATGGCCATAGCAAAGGGACTCGACGCTCTGATCATCAACCCGCTGGATCAGCGGATGATGGCTTGCATAACTGCTGCCGAGACGCTGGCGGGCCGGGATAAATATTGCACCAATTATCTTAAGGCTTACAGAAAAAATAAATTCGATTTCTAGCCTATAGACGCCTGCAGGGAGAAGGGCGGCGGTATAAGCTGAACCGAGGGTGCTCCGCATGACCATGCACGGTTAGAAAGGGGAGCACCTGGACGGTTACCCAGAGACAGCGGTTGATAGAACTGGGGGCTGAGGATAGTAATCTGAATCCTCATTTTGAAAGCACTGGTGAGCGCAACCGATGTTTCTATGCAATATTCTGCCGGTACTCGCTCGGTGTACAGCCAACGTGCTTTTTGAATAGGGTACTGAAGTATTTGGGATCCTGGTACCCGACTTTTCTGGCAATGCTCGAGATGGAATAGTTGCTTGCTTTGAGTAGCATTTTTGCTTTTTCCAGCCTTACCCGAGTGAGGTAATCGATGAAATTGACTTTCTGCATCTGTTTGAAGATCCGGCTCAGGTAGCAGGGGCTGAAATGGACCGCTTCTGCTACCTCTTCCAGGGTAAGGTCGCGGTGGTAGTGCTGGTGGATGTAGTTAACCACTTTTTTCATGATGTTTTCCTGGCGCTGGCTGCGGCTTTCCTGAATCAACCGTATCAACTGTTCAACTTTTGCCACAACCCACTTCCGCAGTTCATTTAAATTCTCTTTGCTCTGCAGTTCCTGAGCGCAGGTAAAATCCTGTCTGCCTACTTCTTCGGGATCTGCCCCGCTTTCGATTGCCTGGCGGGAGAGAACGAGCAGCAGTTGGAGCAGCCGGGTTTTGAGAAGAACGGGATTGTTGTTTGTTTTGGAAAGCAGTTCACTAAGTAACTCTTCCAGCCACTGGAGAGCACATTCCCTGTCTCCGATGCGGAAACTGGAGATAAGCTCCTTCTCCAGTGTATAGGGGTAGGTGTGAATGCGTTCATCGTAGGGGAGCACATCGTCAATATGTATGACCTGGTTTCCGTCTGTATAGAGCTTGTATTCAAGCGCCCTCAGGGCCTCTTTATAGGAAAGATGGAGATTGTCAACCTCTCGGTAGGTCCTTCCTATTCCGATGGTGACCGTAGTGTGGATAAAGGGATCGTTTTCGATCTCCCTTCTTATGGTCTCCGCTAGGCGTTCAGCACGCCTGCGCAGCTTTTCCGGATGCTCACCATCCTGCGGCCCCAGAAGGATCCCATATTTGTCCTCTTGCAAGGGGATGCAGAGGCTCTGCGGCCATTCTCTAGAAACTGCTGTTATTTTTTCAAAGATTTTGTGTTTCAGAACTTGGCGCTCGATTTCCTTCTTGTTCCTGGTGAGCTGCACAAAGTTATCAATGTTGGCAACAAGTATTACCTGCGGCAGCTGTTTGATTCCCAGAAATTCTGCTCTCTCACGAATCTCTGCAGCGGATTTGACATTTCCCGCTAGCAGTTCGAAGATAAAGCCAATTTTGATGTAAGGCATCATCCTCTGGAGCGCTTCCCGTAGTTCCTCTTCTTCCGCCTTTCGCTTCCTTTCATTTTCCAACTCTTGTAGCTGCCTGTCGATGATATCAAGCATGTCCCCGCGCTGAACGGGTTTTAAGAGGTAGTTCACAGCCCTCAACTGCATTGCCTCATGAGCGTAGGCAAAATCGTCATAGGCGGAAATAATGATTATTTTGACCTCAGGAAGAAACTTCTTTATGGCTTTGCTGGCCATAATCCCGTCAAGTCCCGGCATTTTCACATCCATCAGGATGATGTCGGGTCGCGTTTTCCATGCCAGTTCCACCGCTTCTTTGCCGTTTTTCGCCTCTACGGCCACACGGATCTGGTCCGACCGATATCTTTCCAGGATCATCCTCCACCCTTTTCTTTCCAGGGCTTCATCGTCTACAATCATGACAGAATACAACTATAATCACCCACCCTGGTGGATATAGGGAAAATTTATCCTCACTAGAGTGCCTTCGTTCTCATGGCTTTCAATTTCCAGGCCATAATCGGCCCCGAAGTAATGCTGGAGGCGCTGGTGGACGTGGGCAAGACCGAGACCGGTCGTATGGCCGCGTCCGGAGCTGTTAATGTTGAGCTGGGAAATTTCCTTCAGTTTGCTGGGGGGGATACCGACCCCGTTATCCCTTATTTCGAAAATGATCTTCTGCTTTTCCAGCCTGCCGCAGATCTTGAGTACTCCTTCCCCTTCAAGAGGCTCAATACCGTGCAGGACGGCATTCTCCACGAGCGGCTGCAGTACCAAGCAGGGAATGTGCGCCTTCTCAATACCTTCTTCAAGCTGAAACTCTATTTGGAGACGATCGGAAAAACGTGCCTGCTGGATGAAGAGGTAGTCCTGAAGCATTTTGATTTCTTCGGCGATGGTAACCGTACCCTTGAAGTTCTGGAGGATGTAGCGAAGAATTCGTGCGAGAGCGTAGGACAGTTTTTCGGTTTGCTCCGCTCCTTCCAGCATTGCCATGCGGGCCAGACTGTTCAGGCTGTTGAACAAAAAATGGGGGTTAACCTGTGACTGCAGTGAGCGGTAGTTTGCTTCATTAAGGGCGTTCTTCAGCTCTTCCTGGAATTTCAGCGAACGGATCAGGCTTTCTTTTTGTTCTTCGATTTGCTGCTGTAGCTGCTGCTCCTTTATCTTTTCCTGCACAAGCTCGGAAAAAGCCTGGATAATGAGAAGCATTTTTTCCGCTTTCAGTGGAGGTGCTTTCATGCTCTGGAAAGCGAATTCGTTCTCCGGCCCATTAATACGAGGGCAGGTTGAGCCAGCCCTGTTATGGGAGAAACCGCCTCCTCCTGTTGAGGCGATCCCTTCTGCAAAGGGACCGAAGGAGATCTTCCCCAGTGCTTTACCTTCAAGTATAACTGTTGCGTCGATTTTTATAAAGCCGCAGGGGCAGGAGAAGATCCCGGCATTCTCGATGTACTGCTGCTGCCGCCATTCCGGGCACTGTAGGCAAGGCCCAGGGGGCTCCCCATCCCCCTGGAGGATGACATTCCCTGCCGCGTCTATGAAGGTGGGGCAAACTTCGAGCAGCGCCTTCAACCTTTCCTGGCATTTTGCGTCCAGGACTGCCGCCAGATGATCCCGTAAATCTTTTTGCTTGCTACTTTTTAACAGCTCTCTTGCCTTATAAGGAGCATCAGTGCCGTATTTGACATAAGCATCTGCCCCGATCCTGTCGGAAAAGCTCTGGGTGATCGGCGCCCCCCCGATGATAATTTTGACCTGTTCCCGGAAGCCGGCTTCTTTGATGGCTTTGATGACATCTTCGATGTTGCACATGGTCACTGTCAGCAGGGCGGAGATGCAGACGAGATCCGGGTGGAATTTTGCGATGGCCTCTACGAACTGAGCCGGGGAAACATTCACACCCAGGTCAATGACTTCGTACCCCGCCCCTTCCAGCGTCAGGGCGACGATGTTCTTGCCCAGATCATGGATGTCACCCTCCACTGTTCCGATGACAATCCGGCCATGGAAATCAAGTATTCTTTCGCCGCGAGACCTTTCTTTCAGTATCTTGATACCAGTTTGCATAGCATCCGCTGCGGTGATAACATCCATCACGTAGAATTCACCGCTCTGGAATTTGACGCTTACTGTTTCCATGCCCGGGATCAGGCTTTCTTTGATAATGTCCTCAGGAGCGATCCCCCCCTCCAGGGCCTGCTCTATCAACTGTTTAACCCCGAAGGAATCACCTTTGATTAATGTTTCGGCAATTGTCATGAAGACCTTCCTGCTCAGATCTAAGCCCTCCCTCGCTACTTTCCACTGGACCTGCCAAGGAGAAACGTGCACAAACCGCAAAAGAACACTCCACTTTTGTTATGCTCGCTCCTGATGCCCCAATAGGTTTATTCTGGAGAAGCGAGCTATTATAGAGCACTTGGTATAGCACCTGGCAAAGAGCACCTAGCAAAAGAGCCGGGAACAGCAGGTAAAGAGAGCACAGGATATGCGAATAGCCAGCCCGGCCCCTGAATGGGGGGTATCCCGGTGATGTTAATGCATCACCGGGTTTGTAAAAATATTTTAGTAACTAACTAGAAACAGGACAAACGAGAGAACAAGATCTTCGGCAATGTTCCACTTCCTTGCCATGGCTGCAGCTGCTGCACTTTCATTTCCAGTTTCTTCTATAAGTTTATAGTACTCGGAGACAACCGGCGGTAATTTTTCACTCATTCTGCCTTTCCTCCTTATCCCCGGATTATTAAATGTATGTCTTGGAACCTGTCTTAAACCAGTTGTTTTTATGTTTTTTATTGACCTTTAATTAGAGATACCAAGCTAATTAGTATTGACCGTATTTAACTACGGCTTCGCACCAGTACCTCATGCATTTGGGGTTGACATTTTCACCAAAGATTTTATCGGCGGACATGATAAAGCCTCCACCTGGCGCGGCTTCATCAATCAGCTTCTTGGTATAATCTTCAATTTTCTCCTTTGTCCCGTACACAAGCAGTTCGTAGGGGAGGTTGCCCATCAGGCAGACTGTATCTCCGATGAGCTTTTTGGCCTCTTTCATATCAATTGTTTCGAACTCGGCAATCACTTTTCCTTTTGGAAGTTCTTTCAGGTAAGCCAGGTGCGGTGTCCAGTTTGATTCACAGTAGATGATTACGCCATATCCCAGTTCGACCAGTGAATCGACAAGTTTTTTGAAGGTAGGCCAGTAGAATTCCTTGAAACAATCAGGTGAAATGAAAGGAGCAAAATGCAGTGGAATGAAGATTGGCGGGAAGAGAGCCGGCCGGGTTCCTGTGGTTGCCCACTTGATCATGTAGGGAAGCAGGGCTTCACAGGCCCGGATGATAGTTTCCTTCGGTAACTTCCGCAAATCAAGAGAGAATTCCTTAAAGCCGCGCAAGTGATCCATCAGGAAGTCAATGGGGGCTTCGGTAAATCCGCCGGCGAGTACCGGCATGCCGAATTTCTCTTTCCATTCGGCACCTTTTGCACCCCAGTAACCGAGCCAGCTCAGGAACTCCTGGAAGGCTTTCCCAAAAGCCATTGCATTTCTGGGGTATGGTTTTCCTAATTCCTTGCAGCGCCGCGGCAAGATTTTTTCCAGGAGGAACTTGTAGGGATCGGCAATCAGTTCGTCGTACTCGTCTTCAGACATACAGGAAACCTGTTTCCACTGGTGCATCTTCTGGGCAGCACCGTCTTTCCCGGCAAGGGCAAATTGAGTGATCCCCGCGAATTCGAACATAGGGCCGGACCATACGCAGAATGGAGCGTAAGCGGCATCCCACTCCGGAAAGTCCGTAAAAGCCTTTTCCCACGCTGCCGCCAGCAGGGAGTAGTCATAGGTAACATCGGCGACAGAATACCCGGCATACGCAGCAACCCAGTAACCTTCTTCTGGCGGGATCAGAGGAACACGGTCGGGTTCTTCAAGCTGCATCGCTTTGACTATGCGGTTTAACCGCTCCTCATATAATTTCAAGTTCTTATTTTCAGCCATGTTCATCGGACCTCCTTTCCTATTTCTTCAATAATTCTTTACAGAGTTGCACACCTTCAGCAGCGCTCCTGGTGGCGGCGTCAGCGCCCGACCAATCCTTAAGCTCTTCGCTTACCGGAGCACCACCGATGATAATTTTTACCTGGTCGCGGACACCTGCTTCTTTGATTTTAGCGATTGTGTTTTCTATGGAGTCAAAAGCTGATGTGAGGAGACAGCTCAGGCCGACAATATCCGGCTTTTCATTTTTAATGGTATTGACAATTGTTTCGGGATCGACATCTACTCCCAGGTCGTGGACATCAAAGCCGTTAGCCTCCGCAAATCCCTTGAATACATTCTTTCCAATATCGTGGATGTCATTTTGGACAGTTGCCAGGACAATCTTTCCAACAGTATTTGTTTTGGCTTCCGCTAGAACAGGACGGATGATCTCGATGATGGAGTTAAAAATCTCTCCGGCCATAATTAATTCGGGAAGGAAGTATTCCCCTTTGCTGAACTTCTGACCGACTATTTCCATGCCCTGCCTGCATTTTTCAACAATCTCTTCTACTGCTGTTCCTTTAACGAGCTCATCCTTCACCATTTTGGTAACTTTTTCATTTTCTAATTCAACAATTGCTTTTGTTAGTTCTTCCATTTTCAAACCTCCTAATATTTTTTGACATTTCACCGTACTTTTTTTAGTTATGAGCATGAATTACCGGGATGAATACCCGCACACGGAGGCAGTTACCGCTGGTCAGAGATAACGAAAGTTTCAGAAGCCTACTTAGGGTAATGGCATCACCAAAGGGAATCATCCCGGAAAATCCAACTCTAGCAGGCCGCACGTGCAGCACCTTTTGGAAGCCCTGCTGATGAATTGTCACCGGTGAACCTCTGCAATTTTATAATAATTTGGGGCACAATCCCCCTCAATTCAAAATTTTTGCGCTAACGGGGGATTTCTTGCGAAGAGTTTATATACTTGGGACCAAGAGAAAGGCTGTCGAGAAAGGATCGTTTTACAATGTTCTATAGTTGTTCTTACATCCTGGCGGGGGACATTATGTTTGCAGATCTTCCTGAAAGGTTATACAGGCAATATTTGCAAGAGCTGATTTTTTGAAAAACTTATATCACTATCTTATTTCACTATAAAGAAAACCGTGACCGGGCATTGCCCGGCGAATTTATTCTTGTCCCGATGAGTTTCTCAAGCGCACATTGTCCGGGTAGAGCGTCGGGCGGGCTCTTTCCAGAAGCCTGTCCGGCTCTTCCACCCATCATGATGCTGACGGATTACATTTTCATACATCCATGGGTTGTAACAGGGTCAATTTCTCCACCCTGGCAAATGCTGAATCGTTGCTGGCAAGATTCCAGCAGTTCTGCTCCTGGCAGGCAGCCAGAAGGATAGAATCGTTGGTCATCAACCCGTATTTTTGTTGCCAGATCACCGCCTGGAAGCATAAATCCTGGGTAAGGGGTACAATGTTAATGTTCATTTCCGGAATTTTTTGCACTTGCTCAGCATAGGTTGTCAGTTCAGTAACTATTTCCGGCTTGCTTTTTAACTTCTTTGCAATATTTCCCGGTGCAACCAGCCCTTTAGCAACCGCCTCCAGCATCATTAAGCGGTGCATGACCTCCAATAAGATAGTGGTAGTAGTAAAGCCTAATATTTCTTCCCGCTCGCACCGCTCTAATAAGAAGCTGGATTCTTCCGAGATCCCGCTAAAGTGGTAAATAAAGATGTTGGCATCAATAAAAACCTTGCTGCCTGCTTTTAATTCCTCAAACCTCAAAAAAGGCATCCTCCTCCAGCACCTTTTTTACCAGATCGGCATTGGCCGGGATACAGCCCTTACTGCTTTTGACAGCAGGTGATAAGCAATCCTTACTTTTAATCCTGTTCTCAGACAAGTATTGTTCCAGAGCTTCTTCAATTATTTCATTGAGATGTTTTTGCTCCTGGATCGCTAAAAGTTTGGCCCTGTAAAGCAGTCGGGCGTTAATGGCAGTACCCACTTTTTGACGCATATAATGATCACCTCACTTAAAGTAATTATAAATTCAACTGCTAAATGACGTCAAGATTATATCTAGATGATAGAAATATGAATTACCGGAATTCCGGCCCCCTGTTAACCACTACCCTGTTGCGGCCGGTGCGCTTCGCATCCAGCAGGGCCAGGTCCGCCCGGTTGAGGAGGGTGCGCAGTTCCTGGTCGAGGTCGCCGACATGCTCCTCCGGCTGCCACACCGCAACCCCGATGCTGACCCGCATCAACAGGCATCCGAAGGGGGTTATAAAGGTACTGCGTTTCACGACCTCGAGGACCCTCCCGGTAAAAGCGAGGGCACCGTCCAGGTCAATGCCCGGAAGGATCACGGCAAACTCGTCGCCCCCGTAACGCCCCACCAGGTCGCTCTCCCGGGCGACACCCTTGAGGAGCGCTGCCAGTTCCCGGAGCATCATGTCGCCGCAGGCATGGCCGTGCGTGTCATTGTAGGACTTGAACTGATCGATATCGATCATCACCGCGGACACGGGTTGGCCGCAGCGGCGCGCCCGCGCCATCTCCCGCAAGGCCTGCGCCAGGAAGGAGCGGCGGTTGAGAACCCTGGTGAGCTCGTCGATATAAGCCATTTCCTGGAGGCGGCTGTTCTTTTCCTCAAGTTCCGCCTTATTCCTTTCCAGTTGTTGCCGGAGTCTTTCCAGTTCCCGGTTGCGGTTTTCAATCTCCAACTTTTGGCGGGCAAGCTCTTCGATCTGGCGGGCCTTTTGGGCATACGACTCCTGGAGGCGCGCCGACATGTTGTTAAAGGCGCCGGTTAAGACCGCGATTTCCGAATAGGCGGCAATTTCGATCTGGCGGCCGAAATCGCCCGCTGCGATCCGGTCGGCCTCGGCGGCCAACTGCTTCAGCGGCCCGGCCAGCTTACGGGTGACCAGCGTACTCAGGGGAACGGTGAACAGCAGGAGCAGGAAAAGAGTCAGCAGCAGCATAGTGGCGAACTGCGAGAAAACACCGGCCAGGACGTCCGCCCGTTTTACTTCAACAACCAGCATCCTGGCAGGATCGGGCATCCACCGGTAAGCAGCGAGTACCTTCCTCCCGGCGCCGTCAGTGTAAGCCCCAACCCCCGAACCTTTTTCCTTTGCCCAGCGCATCACCTCGGAACCGGGTTTGGGGGGAGGCGCTGTCCTGGCGGGGGAATGCTGCGGTTTTTCGTTCCCGTTGAGCTCAACCAACATGGGAGGTTCTATCCCCACCAGGTACATCCTGAGTTTCGTCCACTCGGGTTTTTTGGGACGATAACCGAATCCGTAAAGCCACACTTTTTTTTGATCGATAGGGATGGCGAATTCCTTGTGGTCGGCGATGCCGGGATCGATCGCGGAGCGCACCGAGCAAACATCAAACTCCCCCCGGAGGGTGCCAGAGTCACCCCCCTCATCCAGGGGAACACAGATGTAAAAATTGCTGGTGATGGACCCGCCATCCGGCAATGGAGTAGCAGTACGACCGGTGCCCTGGTTAGGGAAAGAGAGACTGCTTCCCCGCGATCCGGCGGTGTCCGCCACAACCATCCCCTTTCCGTCCAGCAAAACAAGGCGTCTGCAGCCGGGCATCTCCCTTTGAAGGCGCACCAGGGCATCCTCTACCTCCGGCACCAGGCGAGGGGGGTGGGGGAAGGCCATCTTCATGTGGTCAACGCACTTCTGGAACCAGAAAGCGAACAACTCCGCTTCTTTCTGGCACGCGCTGTTGAGAATCTGGTAGGTGGAATACTCCGAGGCAATCACCAGGTATTTGCACGAAGAGTAACTGAAGAGAACAGCCGAAAAAAGGGCAAAGCTCAAAAACCAGCAGGTTAAGGAACGGGTCAGGGAGCGATTCATAGCCGTCTACCTCTAAACAGTTATTTTTATATGACACCCTACCGTGTCCGGCGGGTACATCTCTCAATAACGAGGAACAGGATCGTATGCCGGAAAAAAGCACACAATCTTCAGCAGGCCCTTCATCTGACCAGGCATCGTTTGTCGGTGCGTTTCGTCAGATAGTGGTGGGAAGCGATAAAAGCTTCAACAACAACAGGATCGAATTGTGTGCCTTTGCACCTCTTGAGTTCATCCAGGGCTTCTTCCGGCGACAACACCCTGCTGTAGGAGCGCGGGGAAGTCATGGCATCATAAGCATCGGCAACGCTGAGAATGCGTGCGCCTACGGGTATTTCCTCGCCGCGCAGCCGGGCCGGGTAACCGTTTCCGTCAAAGCGCTCGTGGTGATGCAATACAAGGGAAAGAAGCGAACCTTTCAAACCGAGGCCCAGCAGGATCAGAGCCCCGCAGACAGGGTGTTTTTCCATGATTTCTCTCTCCTGTATTGTCAGGGAAGAGGGTTTGCTAAGAATGGTCTTCCCCACCCTGACCTTGCCGATGTCATGGAACAGACCTGCCAGGTAGATTGTCCTTCCCTCATCTTCCATCAAGCCAAGAATCCGCGCCAGGAAAGCGGCGCAGTTCGCCACGCGCAGGCAGTGGTTACAGAGCTGCCGGTTGCAAATAAATTGATTCAGTTCATTCAACGGAAACATCTCACCGGCGGGTGAGACAACCTGGTTTTTCTCTCCGCGCAAATTACACGACATGAGAAAACTCCTCCTTGCCTTGGTTTAAACAAAAAGGCCATGAATGGCTGCCCCCGTTTCAACAGGGGCCGGGTCTTCATGGCCTGGCAATCCATCTGATTAAATTCCATCCCCCACTGCGCCCGCTGACATTTTGCCCCGTCAAGGCCACAAAAGGGGCGCTTTTGTTCAAGTTAGGTTCAAAGAGCCTTTTCCAGATGTACAGTCTGCTGGGGGCCGCCTTCATCAACTCTTACCATATACCCCTGAGACTGCCAGAAATTCAGAGCGCCCGGCAAATACTTATGGGTATGAAGATATACTAATCTATATCCAGACGATTTGCAGAACCGCTCGGCCTCTTTCACCAACAAGGAACCGATGCTGTTTCTCCGGTATTGCTTATCGACAAAACACCTGGAAAGCTCTGCCGTCGCCTTTAAATCATAAAAACCATCCAAAATCCGTATTCGCCCGTCATACCGGCGCACGGCCAGGGCGCCGACAATCTTATCATCTCCGGCATAAGCGGTCAAAAAGGTATTGCCGGGGGTTTCGAGGTATACCTTTTGAAAATTAAGCAGATCGCGGTCCCACTCAGGGCTGATTTCTCTGCCATAAACCTCTTTAATACTTCGAATAGCGAATTCAGCAACTTCCGGAGCATTATCGCCTGCCGCGCTCCTGACAACAATCCCCGTACATGTTGGCATATGGATCACCCTCAAAATTTTATAGTTTCTGAGTTTATCAGATGACCTTGCTCCGGATATTAATCACGTCGCCACCGTCACCTCAGGGTTCAACAGATAGTACTCGGTTGGAGATACCGCAATACCCTTAACCTTATTGCTTATGGCCATAATCGTCTTGGGATAGACCAGGAATGCAAAAGCCGCGTCATCCAGAATCACTTGCTGCGCTTCTCTTGCAATAGAATTTCTCTTCTGGGTATCAAAAGTAGTTTTCAGCCGATCGGCCAGGGCATCAAGCTTGGCACCGCTGTATTTTCCGAAGTTGGAGCTCGCTCCCGTCCTGAACATCGTCTCCAGAAGGTATTGGGGGTCGCCGGTCGGAGCGGTGTTCATGCTGTAAATAGTAGCGTCGAAATCTCCTTTCAGGGCGTCACCGATATTTTCAACACTGGCAATATTTATCTTGATGCCGATCTCCTTCAGTTCAGCCTGGATGGTTTCCAAAAGAACCGGCAGCTCCGGCCTGTTTTTATAACAAAGAACGGTAAACTCCAGCTTCTTTCCGTTCTTTTGGCGGATGCTGTCGGGACCGGCCTTCCACCCGGCAGCATCGAGGAGCTTTTTGGCCTCCTCAGGCTTGTAGGTATATCCCTCCAGTTCATTGCTCCCAAAAGGCAGGACAAACGGGAACGGGCCTACTGCGGGAATGCCGCTGCCTTTCATCACTTTATTACCCAGGTCTTCCCTGTTAATGGCCATATTAATAGCTTTTCTCACGTTAATATCATCAAGCCCGGGTTTCTTGACATTAAAAATGAGCATATGCGTGCGCAGAGAGGACTCGCTCACCACCCGGAATGCCCCGGTTTTAGTAATGGCTTCCACGCTTTCTACAGGAATGTTGTCCGCAACCTGGATTTCCCCCGCCTGCAAGGCCATCATCCGGGTATTGCTATCAGGTATGAACTTGAAAGTAGCCTCCTCCAGCTTTGCCTTATCTCCCCAGTAACCGTCATTTCTTTCGACCACTACCTGAACATCTTTATCATATTCTTTTACTTTGAAAGGTCCGGTCAAGACGGGTTTCAAGGCAAAAGCTTCACCCATGGTATTGGCTGCGTTTGCATCCACGATTACCGCAAAGGGATCGGCTAAAGCAGGGATAAATGACGGATTCGGATGATTGTTTTTTACCGTTATTTCATTGCCGTTTGCCTCTATCGAGGCAATGTCAAGCAACTGAGGCGCTCTTTTATTCATTTTAATAGTGCGTTCGAGGGAAGCCTTGACCGCTTCTCCGTCAACCTTTTTGTTGTTATGAAACACAACATTATCCCTGATTTTTATTTTCCAGGTCACGTCATCCACTTTTGTCCATGATTCTGCAAGCCACGGTTCGATTTTCATGCCCTTGCCTATTCTGACCAGGGTCTCCCCCAAACCGTATTTCATAACATGCCAGCCGTTATATTCAACGGCGGGGTCAAGATTGGTGGGTGATTGAGCCATACCGACAGTGATGGTTTTTCCGGCTGCCCCCCTGGTCGCCGTTTTTTCGGATGCCTTTTGGCCGCAGCCCGACGTTGACACCAAGAGGGACACCACCGTTATAATCACGACCAAATATTTGCTCAACTTCATTGTCTGTAACCTCCCTTTCAGTTACCATATGATTTACATTGCAGAACACCGATTCAGTCACCCAAGCAGGTGCATTTATTAATTGAACGTACTTCCCCCGGTCAATGTTCCAGCTTTGCATCAATTTACTGGTTTCTCGGCAACAATCATAAAGGTATCTCCCCAGTAGCCCGCCTTTAAATGTTCAAATATACTTCGTATTTGGGAATTAATGTTAGATTTAATGGTAATTACTTTAAAGCCACAAGAGTCTAAGAATTTTTGATCCTCCTGCGGCCGGAGGCGGTCAATAAGGGGTAATTTCTGCAAAAATTCCTCATTCCGGTCCCGCTTCCAGGGTTTATAGCCCTCGGAAAGAAAGATTAATATCCAGGCAAAAACTTGCCAGGCCCTCCTGAACGGGGAACGCAGGTTGAGGTACCAATTGCCGTCGACAACTATTAGCCTTCCTTTCGGGCGCAGGACTCGCCACCACTCAGCATATGCCTTTTCCGGATCCGGCAAGGTCCAGACAACATGGCGGGAAACTACTGCATCAAAAGTCTCGGCGGCCACTCCAACAAGATCCGAAGCGTCACTTAAACGATAATCTATTTGTAAACCACGCTGGGCAGCATTTTTAGACGCAATTTCCAGCATTCCCGGTGCAGCATCCACGGCCATAACATGGTGTCCCATTTCGGCCAGAAGCAATGCTAAAAATCCGGAACCGGTTCCCACATCCAGGACATGCTGGGGTATTTTTTCTCCCAAGGCTTCTCGAAGGAGATTTTTCCACACTTCAATACCCTTCTGATTACGAAACTCAGCCTGGATACTTTTATCGTACTCACTCGCATCCCGGCTCCAGTACTTTGATATCTCGTTGATCATCTTACTTCCCTCTTGTCAAGTTTTATTTGGTCACAAAAAGCTTCTCCCATTTTACGGGGCAATACGACGTTGTTCCAAATTTAAAACCCTGGACACGGGAATTAACCACTATAATTTCTTCCGGGTAATAAAGAGGTACGCACATGGCCTGTTCGTAAATCAAATGGAAGATTTCATCATAGATTTTTTGCCTTTCTGTTTCGTCCATAGTAGATAAGACATTATCAATCAGCAATTCAAGTTTTGGATCGGACCAGGCAACAGCGGGTTTGCCCTTGGCAGCATGGAAAAGTCCCGCTAAAAAGCCGTGAGGATTCCAGGAGTCTGAATAGGTTCGGTAGATAATGAGTTCGTAGCCCCTGTTTTTCCAGAGTTCATCATAATAAGCAGTGCGCTCCAGCATTTTCAAGTTTACCTGAATGCCCACTTTCGCCAGGTCACCTTGGATGGCTTCACACATGGGTTTCCATTCAGGATACTCTACGTTTTGGAAGGTTAAAGAAACCTTAAAAGGTTTCCCATTCTTGTCCAGTATGCCGTCGCCATCTGTATCTTTCCACCCGGCTTCCGCTAACAGTTCCCTGGCCTTGTTCACATTGTACGTGTAACCCTGGTTATTTCTTACGGTAACATAGGGAACAGTGAATTGGAAAAGCCCTTGCGCGGGTTTGCCCACCCCACCAAGGAGATTGTCCACCATGCTCTTTTTGTTGATCGCATAGTTGATGGCCTGCCTAATGCGGACATCTTGGAAAAACTCTTTGTTATAATTGAAGATCAAGAAATAAGATGTGGTCCCCTCCGTCCGGTGAAGTTGCAGCTTGCTGTCTTTTGTTATTAACGGGAGACTTTCCAGAGGAATACTGCTCATTCGCCCTCCGGCCAAATCCACCTCTCCGCTCTGGAGAGCCAGCGTCCTGGCTTGGGGGTCGGGAATAACCTTTAAAACGATCTTGCTTAGCTTGGGCTTATCTCCCCAATAATTGGGATTTCTCACCAAGACAGCCTGTTGGTCTTTAGTATAACTTTCAACCATCCAGGGGCCTGTCCCGATGGGTTTGACGAACTTACCATTGGGATCTCCGGCGGGAGTAACCGCAGAAGGGCTCATAACTCTCACCGGCCGGGGATACGTCAATTCCGTCAAGATGGGGTAATAGCAGATATTAAAGTGCAACTTAATGGTATGAGAATCAACAACCTCAATCTTCTCCAGGGCTTTAGAAACAGTGATTGAAGAATGCTCTGGCTTCTGGCGCCACCTTTCCAGGGAAAATTTGACCGCATCAGCATTAAAAGGTGTACCGTCGGAAAACTTTACTCCTTGTCGCAAATGAAATGTGTAAGTTTTACCGTCAGGTGAAATCTCCCAGGACGTGGCTAAAGCAGGTAGAATCTTGCCTTTTTCTCCATACTCGACCAAAGAGTCATAGATCATCGGATAAGCTTGAATTAAACCGTTATAGGAGGCTGCATCCAGTTGATCAAAACCGGGGTCTTCGGCGACAGCTACCGTTATTTCTCCTCCTTTTTCTTTTACACTTACACTAGTTTTTTTTGCACAGCCATTGAGAACTGCAACCAATAACATTAATATCAAAAAGCTGATTAAAAACTTGTATCTTTGGAACAACTAATTCATCCCCCTGTTCCTTGAATTTTTATAATTTATGGAACTTTTTAACATGTGGCCTGTTGAACCGTCATGACCGGTGGTATGAAAGGCAGCCATGACGGTCCTCCAGAGCCCGGCAGACAAAAGACTTTCCTCATAACGTCTGACTTCCTTGCAGCTTGTAACAAGGCTTTATTTAGTCACAATAAAGCACAATGTTGCCGTCAGGGACAGGAGATCGTAAACCCCTTCTTCCCGTTCCGGCACCTCGCGGCGGGCCACCACCAGGTAGCGGCCCGGCTCCCCAACCTGCAGCCTTATGCGGCCATCCTCTCCCACCGATTCTTTCCATTGTTTATATCCGCCGGGGCCGTCACAGACCATATCCACGACCGCAGTATCCAGCGGCTTGCCGCGGAACTGCACTTGCAAGGCAACCTGGTCCCCTGCCCGCCACTGCCTCCATCTCTCAGGCACTATTTCCAGCTCCATACCCCCTTGCCGGGGAATACCCTCCAGATCATGCCCCACCGGAACAAAGGCCTGGGCGTACTGGACGTAATGAATGGCATGGGCAGCATCCGGGTATTCCCTCCGGGTGCCCTGATGATACCGGTACTCCTTATCCAGCACATAATTGCCTGTGTTTTTGACAACAACATGGTAAAAACCGGCTGCAGGTGTGGAAAAACGCAGGGTATAATAATCAAATCCACCCTTGGCAATGGCCAATTCTTCTCTTTCCCCACCCGGGGTAATGACAAGGGCGGCCATGCCTTCTTTCCGGGCAAGCCCATCAGTCTGCATATTGTGCCCCCACTTTACATAGACATCTACGCTGCCGCCTGCGTGGCCGTGGCTGCCGGCCATCTCCAGCCACGGCTCATGGCCGTATACCATCAAATCCGTGGTATCGCGCAAGGCGACTTTCGGTTTTTCACTCATCCTCCACCACTCCTTAAACTGTAATTTAATAGAAACTTAAGAAATTAAGCCCCATCTGCCCGGCAGCGACTCCCGAGATGTTCACTTAAAGCGCTGCTGCATCAGGGAGAAATGCTAATTAAACAAGACGACCACCAAACCTATTGCCAGGCAAGTTGCACACTCCTGCACCACCAGCGCTGCCAGGCTCACCTTTCCTCCCAATTTGGACCCGAAAATGGAAATATTGGTCGGCAGCCCGCTGCTCCAGAATGCATACAGGTAATGCAGCACCGAAGTAACCAGCAAGGCGATAACCGCCTCGGCCGGAGTGACCAAACCGGCCTGCAGGATGGGGCCGAGGGTGCCTATGGCTGCAACCATGCTGATTACACCTGTAGTAATAACGAGGATCACAGGGGCCGGCAGGCCCAGGTAACTTAAGACAGGTTCAACCTGCCGCAATATTCGGTTGACAAGGTCCGTATGCAGCAGGATCGCTACCAGAAAGGTGACGGGCATGAATACCACAGCCAGACGGCAAAAAGCGGGAAGCGTGCGGCGCACCGCTTCAGCCAGCTTATCCCGCCAGGGTGAACCAACCGTTTCCGGGCTTCGATCACCCTCTTCCTGACCTTGATCCGGCAGCGGCAAAAGCAGCCTGCCCAGCAGCATCCCCACGGCGCCGACCATAAAACTTATGCCAAGGTAAATTGCCAGGTACACGGCTCCGGTATGGCACCCCAGGGAGGCCATAACCGCCGGGCCGATGAAAAATATCGTGAAATATATTCCGGTAGGAAGGGAGGAAACCAGAAAAGAAACCACCACCTCCCGGGCGCCAACGACACCGGTATTTTTGAGTTCGGCCAGCATGGCATAGGCGGCAATCCGGTCGGCCAGGCATAAGGTGAGGGAGGTGATACAGCCTGCAGGTAAACGGCCCAGCCGCGCCAGTGGCTGCATTACCCGGCCCAGGCGCTGCAAAAGGACAGTATTTTGAAACAGATTGCCGAGAAAACAACCCAGCAGCATGGAAGGCATCACACTTTTCCACAGCTTCAGGAGATCCGGCAGGACATCTAAAATGAGCTGCACCTACATCCCCACCTTTACCCAGACCCGGTAGTGATTTAGAATTCCCGGCTTATTACCCGCCACCACGTATTTAACCAGATGTCCGAGGCAGAATGTCAGAGGGCGGCATGAGCATCTGCCCCGAAAACGCAGACAGATCACTCTCTAAACCAGGCTTTATCCAGGCTCGGCTTAAAGAAAGGATCGAGTTTTAAGCCGTGAACGTTTTTCCTGGTGGCGTACAGGCAAACATCGTGGTAAATAGGACAGAGAGGCACATCCCATTTCTCACCCCCCGGCCAGAGGATCATGCTCAGGTTACAACCTCAACACTCAACCGAAACGCTTTAAAGCAACGCCTTAATAAAACAAAAACCACGAAGATCTCCCCCCTTCCGGCAGGGTACAAGACCTTCGTGGTCCCTTATCGACAATATCTTCTTGATGATGCTGCCAATTCGAAAACCGCAAGCACGGGGACGGCTTCTGCCGCCCTCTTTATGCTGGGTTTACTTCGACACAAAACAGAAAATTCCTGCACAGGATGCCGTTATAAAATCATTTCTGCCCCAAGTATTTTTTCGTCGGTGCCAGCAGAGCACCTCCTTACTTGCTTAAAGGCCGGGCCGCTTGCCGGGGCAACCTGCCTGTAGAGCTGGGAGCATCAAACCGGTAGTCGGAAGGCTCCACCAGCCCCCAGTCCTGCAGCAGGTGCAGGGTAGCTTCCAGGGCAGCCTCCCTCCCCAGCATCTGCCCGATGAATTTGATGTACTCCTGGTTGTGGGAGACAAAGCGGTGGCGCGGCCCCAGCCGCTCCACGGCCCGGTCCAGGAGTCTGTGCACCAAAGGATCGGAATGACCCAGGAGTTTCCTGGCGGCCTTAAGGTGTTCCCGCAGCGGAGGCATTGCCGTCCCCGTCTTTACCTTTGAACAACCTTTCGATATCGGAGAGGAGCAGGTCCGGGATGATGGCACTCCGCTCCAGGACATCGCTCGCCTTGGCAACCCAGCGCTGCCAGATCACCCGCAAGTGTTCGTCGCTCATGCTCGGAGCAGGGGTTTTCCCCTTCCCTTCCCCCTCGACGTAGAAAATTTCCGAGGGCTTCGTCTCCTTCAGCCACTTGACAATGGCGCTCAACGTCTCCAGCGAGGCAAGGCGCCTCTCGTCCATGGCCGCCCTTTCTTCCCGAATGTCCATCTCTACCACTCCCCAATTAGAATTTATTCCCGTAAAGTCTATACTTCTTCAGAAGACAACAGCTTTCCTGCTAACCCCGATAGCAAGATAAAGCATCCACTTTCTCCATAGCGTACCATAGCTGCGGGCATAAAACAATAAAATCCGTCACTGGTTTTTACAAGCCAGGCCAGGGTAGTTTTAAAACATCACGACCTTTCGGTTTTTCCCCGGCTCAATATTAGCAAGAAGACAAACATCCGGCTTCCCTTCACACAGCCGCCATATCCGGTGGCAGAACATTCCTGCCAGTTCCGGTTCGTGGCTGATGAAAAGGTAAGCCACTCCCTTCTCCCCAGGTAAATGAGGGTACGCTGCCGACTGTTCTTGTTGAATTTGCAAATCCTTGCCAGCTACTGCCAACTGGTGTAAACTGAAGAAGATAGAAACGATGTAAAAAGGCAGGTGTCCGGAATGTACGGCGGGTATAATGAGACGTCCCAGTTTGAAGAATACCTGGCAGGCCCAGTTATTTTCCACCGCATTGCTTGCCGAAACCTGAAATTCTCCTCAAACAGCACCTGTTTCGGCCTCCCATTTTTCACCCCCCGTCCAGAGGATCATGCCCAGGCGCACCCGGTATTCCTCCCTGTAAACCCCATTGACTGCGCGCTGCTCCACGTACCTGGCAATTGTCTTTTTGATCTCCGGGGTAACCTCCGTGTAGAGCCGGAAAAACTCCTCCAACCCAGCCGCCGCCTCCGCAACCGGCAACTCCTCGCCCCAATCATCCTCCCAGGTCTGAAAAGAAAGGCGATACCCACTAGCGTATAGGTAGTTAAGGGGATAGATAATATCGTGCCCAGGCGTGGGCATTTCCTCGCTGAAGAGCAGGCGCCACAGTTCCTCCCTTCCAGGAGCACTGCGCCTGCCGGCATAGTCGCACAGAAAACACCACCGGCGGGAGCAGGTTATCATTTTTTCAAGGGTTTCCACATCCCGCACACCCGGCGTGAGGGAGGCAAAGACTACGTCGAACCTGCCGGCCAAGCCTTCTTGCACTGGGTCAACCTTCTCCCACTCCCGGTCAAGAAAGTGGACGTTTGTCAGTCCTTGCGCTTCCACCATCTTTTGCAGGGCGGCCAGCATGGCCGGGGCCGGCTCCAGGGCGGTCACCTTTGCCCCTCGGCGGGCCAGGGGAACGGTGAAGACACCCGTACCGGCGCCTATGTCCAGCACATCCATCCCCGGCTGCAGGACCCCCTGCCCCTCCAGCCAGGACAGCACCCGGGCCACGCGTCTTCCGGTGCGCTCCTGGCCGGCCCAGCGTTCAAACCGCCCGGCCAGCCGGTTCCAGTAGTCCATGGTATCCAGATCACGTCGCCGCCTGGCGGACAGGGAATTTCTATGCGCTCCGTTCCACGCCTCTGTCCAGAAATGGGGGTCCTTCAACGAATACCCTGAACAATTCGGAGCTCCCCCTTCCGGATTCAGCTTTTCTGTTGTCATAAGGCTTCCTCCCTGAACTTTCTATTCTTCTATATAGACAGTGTCCCATCTCGTGTTAATATTTGAAGGATGAGGAGTAAGTCCCTTAACCTTTTCTTTTGCGGCATAGATCGTGTATAACGAGGCAATTGGTACAGCAGTTGTTTCTTCATCTATTAGAACATGAATGGCCTCCGCCACCAGCCGTGCTACTTCCCCTATTTCAGGATTGTTACGGGCATGATCAATCAAATCGTCAAACTTTCTGCCTGGCCAGAACGCTTTATTATAGTTGATTTGATAATACCCTTTGCTATGGAAGAGAAGCTGCGGCAAGAAAGTAGGGTCACCATCATTCTGGCTGCCTCGCTCCAGCCAGAGATCCCCTTCTCCCTTTTTCAATTTATCGAAGTAAAGCCCACGATCTGCAACTTCCACCACCTTAACTGCAATACCGACTTCCTTAAGCTGCTGCTGCAAAATTTCCGGCAGGGGTTCTAGCACACTAGCCGAAGGAAAACCAGAAACAAGGGTGAGTTCCAAGCGCCGCCCGTCCTTGATCCTGATGCCGTCAGACCCGGGTTTCCATCCAGCCTGTTCCAGGAGATTTTTGGCCTTTTCTGGGTTGTAGGCAAATCCGTTGACTAAACCCTTATACTCCCTCAAGATGTCAGGAGGAATTATGGTCTGGCTACTTACAGCATTACCTTCCCATACCTTTTGGATAATAGCCTCACGGTCGATGGCCCAGCCAACGGCCTGCCGTATCCTTTTGTCCTGTAAAATGTCGTAGGGCTGTTTCCCGTTAACCATAAGGTAAAGAGCCACATAAGCACCGGTTTTTCCGCGCAACACCTGAATCCCTTGGGTTGTTCTGAGTTGTCCAATCATTTCACGAGGAATTTCTGTAATAACATCAACTTCACCTGCCTGCAGGGCAAGGAGCCGGCTGTTGTGGTCTGGAATGAATTTAAAAACAATCTTATTCACTTTTGCTGGTTCCCCCCAATAATTAGGGTTACGCTCAACAACCAGCTCTTTATCTTGCTCGTACCTGGCAAAACAGAAGGGGCCGGTACCAATAGGTTTCTGGCTATCTTCATTTTCTTTGATTCGTATGGCAAAACTTGGGTGAGCCAGGATTTCTGGAACGCGCATATTACGTTCTGTGGTTACAATATCCACCGTATAATCGTCAATTATTTTGACAGCATCTTCTTTGATTTTTAACATGGATTTTCCACTGGAGCGAATACCTTTTTCCAAGGTGTACTTTACAGCTGCAGCATTAAAGTCCTCACCGTTATGGAACTTTATGCCTTTGCGCAGGTAAAAGCGCCAAGTGTTGTTTCCCTTATATTCCCATTTGGTGGCCAAAAGTGGCTCTAATTGATACTCAGGCGTTAGTCTAATTAACGGCTCGCAAATATTGACATTTAGCGGATAAATTCCTAACTCGCTGTCCCTTTGGCTATAACCATCAGCTCCAACGCCCACAACTAATTCCTTTTTGCTTACCCGACCTTCTCTTTGTTGCCCACCACAACCCGCAGACCCGGCAACCAACATTATGATGACCAAGAAAGACACTATTTGCTTTAAATATTTCACGTTTCTGCACCCCTTTCTCCAGTTATCGCCCTTTGTACATCCGGATCGTTACGAAAGGTACTCTAACTCAAGTGGCACCTCACCAAATGCCTCTCCCCCACCTCCTTCAAAACGGGCTCCTTCTCCCGACATGCCTGCCGGGCCTCGGGACAGCGGGGGTGAAAGCGGCATCCCGGCGGAGGACTTGCCGGGTTCGGCGGCTCGCCCTGAACTGTAACCCTCCGGTTATATCTCTGCCGCGGGTCGGCAACCGGCACCGCCGCCAGCAACACCCTGGTATAAGGATGGCAGGCACCAGACACGAGGTCTCCCGTCGGCAGCACCTCTACAATCTTGCCCAGGTACATCACCGCGATTCGATCCGCCAGGTAACTCACCGCCGCCAGGTCGTGAGAAATAAAGATGTACGACAGCTCAAACCGCCTTTTCAGCTCTCGAAGCAGGTTTAAGATCTGCACTCTGATGGAGACGTCCAGGCTGGAAACCGGCTCATCGCAGACTATCAGTTCCGGCCGCAACGCCAGGGCGCGGGCGATGTTGATGCGCTGAAGCTGGCCACCGCTGAACTCATGGGGATACCTGGAGATGTGCTCGGGATCGAGGCCGACCGTTTCCAGGAGTTCCGATACCCTTTGCCTTTGCGCCTCTTTTGCTCCCACTTTGAAGTTCGCCAAGGGTTCACCGATGATCGACCCCACGGTTTGCCGGGGGTTGAGGGATGAATATGGGTCCTGAAAAATGATCTGAATTTTGCACCGGAGTTCCCGCAGATTTTCCCCGGACAAAGAGGTAATCTCCCGGTCGTTGTAAAAAATCTTTCCCGCGGTAGGCTCCTCCAGCCTGACAATCAACTTCCCCAACGTGCTCTTGCCGCACCCGCTCTCCCCTACCAGCCCCAGGGTCTCGCCCCGATCCAAGGAAAGGGAAACACCGTCTACGGCCCGTACCCTTTCCCGTGTTGCCCGGAAAAAACCGCCTCCTGCTTGGTAGTGTTTGATCAGGCCGCGCACCTCGAGCAGGCTCATGCGGGTTGCAACTCCCTTGCCCGAACCTTGCACGCCTGATAGCAGGCAACCATATGTTTTGAAGCAACGGCCTCCAATCGAGGCCTGGGACCGCTGCACTCACCAACCGCCACCGGGCAGCGCGGGAGAAAGGCGCACCTGTCGGGAATATTGAGGAGGCTGGGCGGTTGACCCTGAATATGCTCAAGGGTTTCACATTTTCTATCAAGGCGCGGCACGGAACGCAGCAGCGCCCGGGTATAGGGATGACCGGGGTTTTCGAACACCTCTATCACCCCTCCGTATTCCACAATGGAACCGGCATACATCACCGCCACTTCATCGGCCATTTCCGCCACAACGCCCAGGTCGTGGGTAATCAGGATGATGGCGGTATTGAATTCCGTCTGCAACCGCCGCAGTTCTGTAAGAATTTGTGCCTGAACGGTAACATCCAGGGCGGTGGTAGGCTCGTCGGCAATGAGAACTTTGGGATGAAGAGCTAGAGCCATGGCGATCATTGCACGCTGGCGCATGCCTCCGGATAGCTGGAAAGGATAGCATTTCAGGAGTTTTTCCGGATAGGGCAGGCCCACCCTTGTTAACAGGTCAAAGGCCCTCTGCCGCGCTTCTGCCCGGGATACCCTTTCGTGAGAGATAATGGTTTCGATTATTTGAGTGCCGACGGTCAAAACCGGATTCAGGGAAGTCATTGGATTCTGCAAAACGAGGGAAATTTCCTTGCCCCGTACCTGTCGCAGCTGTTTTTGAGACATGCTGAGCAAATTATATCCGTTCAGCCGAACCTCCCCGGACAAGATCTTCCCCGGCGGCTCGATCAGGCCGAGCAGCGAAAGGGATGTAACGGTTTTTCCGCACCCGCTCTCCCCCACCAGTCCCAGAGTTTTACCGGCCTCTACTGCGAAGCTGACTCCGTTCACGGCCTTAATCACCCCGTGCCGGGTCAAAAAAACCGTTTTCAAATCATCAACTGCCAGCACAGGTTCGCCAGGCATCCAGGCCGCACCCCCTCAACGCTCAACCGAAACGCTTTAAAACAACGCCTGCAAAAACAAAAACCACGGAGATCTCCCCCCCCTTCCGGCAGAGGACAAGACCTTCGTGGTCCCTTATCGACAATATTTTCTTCATGCTGTCAATTCAAAAACCGCAAGCACAGGGACGGCTTCTGCCGCCTTTTTTTTACGTGAGTTTACTTCGACACAGAACAGAAAATTCCTGCGCAGGATACCGTTAAAAAATCACTTCTGCCCCAAGTATTTTTCCGTCGGTGCCGGCAGCGCACCTCCCAAAAGCATGACTCCGCCGCAAAACTAAAATGCCGGCCTCAACCACGTTCGCTTCCATAAGGCATACCTCTCCATTCCAAGAAAAAAACCACGGAAATCGTGTTAAGCCACCAAGCCCCGTTCAGGCAGCTACCCTTGACAGGAACTGATGTAAGGTTTATGTTAGATGTAAGGAGGAATTTAAATGTTAAGAGCAAGACTAACAAGTAAGGGACAGGTAACAATACCCGTAATCGTCCGCCGCAAGCTTAACCTGCAACCGGGAGACGAACTCGTGTTCGATCTCGGCCCGGACGGGGAGGTTAAGGTCAGGGCATTGAAACGCAAACGCTTAACCGAGCTGTACGCCTCCCTGCCCGCTAAGAGACCTTACCCCGGCAAGGCAGAAGTTCGCGAAGAGGTGGCCGGCGGACTCGCCCGGCAGATACTGGGCAAGGAGAAAGAAGCGTAATGGTTTATTTGTGGGTTGATGCCAACGTTGTCTTGCGCTTTCTCACCGGCGACCCACCGGAAATGGCTGCCAAAGCCCTGGAGCTAATGAACCGAGCCGAAAAAGGGGATATCGGCCTGCGCGTATCTCACCTGGTAGTAGCCGAAATCGTCTGGGTGCTTTCTTCTTTTTACAGGTATGCCAAAAGCCAGATCGCCGAAACCATGATCTCCTTTCTCGGCGCCGACGGAATTTACGCCGAAAACCCCGCCTTGCTTATCCAGGCCCTGCAAGATATGGCGGAAAAAAACGTCGACTTCGCAGATGCCTATCTTGCCGCGCTGGCCCGGGCGCGCGAGGAAAGCATCTGCTCCTTTGACAATGATTTTGAAAAGTTAAACGTCGGATGGGTTGCCCCGCCAGGAGACCGGTAACCTGCCAAAAAACCACCCCCTTGAGGCAGGAGGCTGCATTGGATTGCGCTCCCTTCCGGCCGCCTCTTTTCCCCAGACGACTGCCGAATTAAATCCTGCAACAGGCCCTCAACCTTTAAGAATTTCTCTGGGGTCGAGGGCGTCCCGCAGCCCGTCCCCCAGCAGGTTGAAGGCCAGCACGACGATCATGATCGCCAGGCCGGGGTAAACCATCAGCTGCGGGGCCACCTGCAGATAAGGCCGGCCGTCGTTGAGCATGGCTCCCCACTCCGGCGTGGGCGGCTGGGCGCCGAGGCCCAGGAAGGAAAGACCGGAAATGGCCAGGATCAGCTTCCCCATATCCAGTGTGGCCAGCACGATCACCGGCGAAAGGACATTAGGCAGGATGTGCCGGAGGACGATACCGAACTCGGAGGTCCCGCACGCCCTTGCCGCAAGCACGAACTCCTTTTCCTTCACGGAAAGAACCATTCCCCGGATAACCCGGGCGTAACCAACCCACCAGACTGAGGCCACGGCGAGCATCACGTTAAGGAGACCGGGCCCCAGCATCCCTGCAATCACAAGGGCCAGAATCAGGTCGGGAAATGCGAGGAGAATATCAACGAGCCGCATGAGCAGATTATCCACCCGGCCGCCGAGATAGCCGGCAACGGTACCGACAGGGATGCTGATAAGCATAATTGTTACCAGAGCCAGAGCCGCCGTGGTCAGAGAAACCCGCGTTCCGTAAATCAGGCGGGAAAGAAGACAGCGGCCGAGGTGGTCGGTACCCAGGGGATAGGCACGGGAAGGGGGGGACAGCCGCTGGTCCAGTGCCACCTTGAGGGGATCGTGGGGCATCAGGTAAGGGGCCAGGATCCCGACCAGGACTACCAGGGCAACGATGATCAGCCCCAGCAAAGCCAGCTTATCTCCGACCAGCCTCCTTACAGCCGACCGCATAAGCCCCTCTTCCACAAACTCTTTTGGGGGCTCCGCCACCACCCTGGCGGGGGCACCGGCCGGCACAGCCCCCTCCCCTCTCCGAGGCAAACCGCTCATCTCATCTTCTCCCTTCCAGGCGGATGCGCGGATCGAGCAGCCCATAGGCAAGGTCCACCATCAAATTGGCCACCACGAATACGACCGCCATAAAGAGGGCATAGCCCTGAATCACCGGATAGTCCCTGTTAAAAATGGAATCAACGGCGAACTTGCCCACCCCCGGCCAGGCAAAAATGGTCTCCACGATCACCGACCCTCCCAGCAGATGCCCGAAACTCATCCCAAAAAGGGTTACCGCGGGGAGCAGGGCATTTTTCAAGGCATGACGGCCTATCACCCATCTTTCATGGAGTCCCCTGGCCCGGGCCGCCTTAATGTACTCCTGCCCCAGCACCTCCAGCATACCGGAACGCAAGAGCCGGGCGTAGACGGCAGCCATCCCAAAACCGAGCGTCACCGCGGGCAGCACCAGATGGTTCAGGCCGCCCCGCCCCATGACCGGGAATATGCCCAGCTTTACCGAAAAGAGGTAGATGAGCATCAACCCCAGCCAGAAACCGGGTAGTGAAGCACCCAGCAGGGCGCAGATGCGGCTGAGGTGATCCAGCAAGGCATGACGGTAAAGGGCGGCCAGAATACCCGCAGGAACGGCAAGAAGCACCATAACCCCCAGCGCCGCTACGGTTAATTCCAGAGTCGCCGGGAAACGGGAAAAAATTTCTTCCGCCACCGGCCTGCCCGTACGAAATGACTTGCCGAGGTCGAGGTGGAGGGCATCCCAAAGCCACCGGCCGTAGCGCACGTAGACCGGTTCGTTGAGTCCCAATTCTCTGCGGAGGGCCTCCACCGCCTCCCGTGTGGGTTCCACGCCCCCGGCCCGCAGGATCAGTTCGGCCGGGTCACCTGGAGCTAAATTGATGAGACCGAAAGTGATTATGGAAACCCCCAGCATTACCGGAAAGAGGTAAAGCAGTCTTTTCAGCAGATATCGCTTCACCGCCCATCCCTTCTCACAAAAAACAAGGTTACAAACGCCGTCCCCGCTCCGGCGAGATACAGAGGAACTTCCCCTTTAAGAGGGCGCCAATCCCCTCCGGAAACGGTTACAGAGGCACAACCACCGGGACATCCGCCATCCTTTCCACCGCCACCGGAACCCCGTAAACGCCGGCGATGTTCTCCGGGGTCATGACCTCCCTCCCCCCGCAGGCGAAGACGGCCCCGTTCTTCAAGAGGAGGAACTTATCCGCAAACCGCAGGGCAAGGTTCAGGTCGTGCATCACCACAACCACGGCGATGTTGCGCTCCCGGGCCGCCCTCTTCACTATTTGCAACACCTCGAACTGATTCTTCAGGTCGAGGTTGCTGGTCGGCTCGTCCAGCAGCAGCACCCTGGGTTCCTGCGCCAGCGCCCTGGCAATGATCACCTTTTGTAGCTCTCCCCCGCTCAACTCGTCCAGGTAGCGCAGGGAAAACTCCTCCATGCCGAGGACGGCCAAAACCTCCCGGACGATTTCCAGGTCCCTTGCGGTGGCATCCCACCTGATATGGGGTTTCCTCCCCAGCAGCACGGCATCGAAGACCGTAACCCGTGCGCTTTCGTGCCTCTGCGCCACATATCCCACCTGCCGGGCGACTTCCCGGCGGGTAAGCGCAAAGAGATCTTCCTTTTCGATGAGAATGGACCCCGCCCGGGGCCTGATAATTCTGTTCAGGCACCTGAGCAGGGTGGACTTCCCGGCGCCGTTGTTGCCCAGGATGGAAAACAATTCCCCTCTGTTGACCGCAAACCTGACGTCCCTTAACACGGGCCGGCTGTTGTAGCTGAATTCCACTCCATCCACCGAGAGGATCATCTTCTGCCATACCCCCTGGTAAGAAGATAAAGGAAAAGGGGTGCGCCCATAAAGGAGGTAATCGCCCCCACCGGTAAAACCACCGGGGAAATAACGGTCCTGGCCAGGGTATCGGAAGCCAGCAGCAAAAAACCTCCCATTCCGGCGGAGGCCGGGATCAGAAAACGGTGGTCGCCGCCCAGCACACGGCGCATTATCTGCGGGCCCAGCAGGCCGATAAAGCCGATAATCCCCAGGAACGAGACGATCACCGCCGTGATCAGGGATGCCACAAACATTCCGGCCAGCCTGACTTTCTCGACGTCAACCCCAAGCCCCTTGGCCGTCTCCTCGCCGCCGTCCAGGGCGTTGTAGTTCCACCGGTTGATCAAAAAGTAAAGGAGCGAGACCGCCACCACCGCGGCCATTATCTCCAGGTCCCGCCAGGACGCCCGGCCGATGTCGCCGAAGGTCCAGAAGACCATCGAAGCCACCTGCACATCGCTGGCAAAAAACTGCAGGATGATGGTGGCAGCCGAAAAAAGGGAACCCAGGGCCACCCCCGCCAGCACCATCGCCTCGGGAGTGACCCCTCTGACCTGAGCCAGGAAGAGCACCACCAGCGTCGTCGCCATCGCCCCTGCAAAGGCGGAACAGGTGACCAGGCAGGGGTTGTTGATGATGACCGCATCGGCGCTGGTGCTCTGAACGCTCCCCGCTCCCAGGGCGATGATCGCCACTGCGGCGCCAAAGGCAGCTCCCTGCGAAACCCCCAGAGTGGAGGGAGAGGCCAGGGGGTTTCGCAGGAGGTTTTGCATCACACAACCGGCCACCGAAAGCCCGATTCCGGCGGTAACCGCCGCCAGCACCCGGGGCAGTCGGATGTTCCAGACAATGATATTCAGGCGGCCTTCCGCCCGGCCCAGCAGCGTCAGCAGCACCTGGGCGGGAGAAAGCTCCGCCGAACCGGCGTTGACGGCGTAGATCCCCAGCAGAGCGGTTAAGAGAAGAATCAGGCAAATGATGAAAACCTTTCTACCGGTATACTTCAGGTAACCTTCAGGGACGCCTTCCACTGCCGCCTGCCGCATGCCTTCCTCCTCGCATATCACAGGCCGGCCAGATCCAGTTTCTTAAACCCGCCGTAGTCCTTCGCCATCTGCTGATAGAGAGGCTTGCCCAAGAGGAAGCGGTAAATCTCATCTGCCTTTTCTGCCGGATCGATGTCCTGGAACCGGTCGGGGAAAATCACCTTCCCGGCGTAGTAGGCGTCGGCAATGGCGGTGTCGATGTTCGTGGTGTAGTAGTTAAACGGAATCTGGCCGTAAACCCTCCCGCTTTTGACCGCCTTCAGGGACTGGTAAAACTGCCGGTTTTTCTTGTAGTCGTCCCGCACCAGGCTCAGGCCGCCCTCGTCGATGAAAATGATGTCGGGGTCCCAGGCCAGGAGCTTTTCCTTCTCGATCATCACGCTCCCCCGGCTGCCGGTCTCGTCCACCACGTTGCGGGCGCCGATGGCAACGAAGGGCCCGTATTTAGCCGCGGTGCTCTCAATGCCGTGCACCCCTTTCATCCCCAAAGCGCCCACGTAAACCGACGGCTTCTTGTCTTCAGCAATGTCCTTTGTCCTCTCCCGCAGATCCGACTGGCACTTCTGCAGGTAGTCGACCACCGCCTGCGCCCTTTGCTCACTGCCGGTGACCCTGCCGATCAGCCGTAGCGACTTGTAAACATCTTCGTCAAAGGGCACCTGGTCGCCGTAGCTCAGCACCACCACCGGAATGTTCGTCCTGGCCTGCAGTTCGTCGGCCTGGGATCTGTCCACCAGGTAGGCGATAAAAATTACGTCCGGCCTGACGCCGACCAGCTTCTCGGCGTCCGGGGTGGAATTCGGCCCTCCCTGGCCGATGGTGGGCAGGTTCTTAAGCTCGGGATAGGCTAAAATATACGGCCTGCCGGTGGGCTGTTGCTTCTCCAGGTTCTCCACCCCCACCACCTTGTCCCCGCCGTTGACGTAGCAGACCAGCCGCAGGGCACCGGGGCCGACGGCCACCACCTTCTTTGCTGGTACGGGAACTTCCACCTGCCGGCCGGCCAGGTCGGTGACAACCGCTTTCTGCTGTTGCTGTGTGCTGGCGCTCTGGCCGGTCCCGGCGGCGCCGCACCCGCTCAGCGTAACGATGGTAATCAGCAGGGCAATGAGCATAGCCGCTGCCTTCAATGCCTTTGTCCGCATTCCTTTCTCCTCCCTGTCTTTTCCGCTCATCTCATGCGGCAGATACGCAAGTGAGACTCACGGTACCCTTGTGATAAATAATTCCGTCAGGGATCCCTCTTGCAAGGGCTAGTTTCCTTCCAGCATCCCTTTAATCCCGCTCACCAGCTTGTCCACCTCATCCCGCATCACGCCGCCTTCCAGAGGTTCCCCCCAGAGATTCGCCCACCCAACGGCAGGGGAATAAGGCAGCACTCCCGTTATCTCGATACCCCTGGCCGCAAGCATTTCCCTTAAAGCAGACTCCGTTTCGTCAACGACCTTGTTCAGCACCACACCATAGTTCTTTTTCGCCTCTCGTGCCAGCTTTACGGCCTTCTCGGCCAGGATGACCGCCTCATGGGACGGTTCCGCCACCACCAAAACGGCGTCAACGCCTTCCAGCACTCCCCGCCCGAAGTGCTCCAACCCCGCCTCGGTGTCGACCAGCACCCATTCGCCGTCTCCCACCGCCAGGTGGTTTAAGAAAGCCCGCGCCAGCGCACCCATGGGGCAGGCGCACCCCTCCATGACATGCTCGATCTTGCCCACCCGCATCCAGGCCACCTGCCCCTCCCGGTACCTGCATTCCGGCGGCAGGTTGTCCAGAGTGATTTTTTCAGTAAAAAGCTGCATAACTTCATCGCCCCGACCCCGGAGGGCGTCCATCAGCTTTTCTCTTACCGCCGGCTTGCCCCCCAGGTGGTCCATTAACGTCTTTTCCGGCGGCTGCAGGTTCAACATGGTGCCCAGCCCCAAGTTCGATTCGTCGGCATCCACCACCAGCACCTTTTCCTCTTCTCCCAGCCGCCGCGCCAGCAGGGCCACCAGGGTGCTCTTCCCGCTTCCGCCCCGCCCGCAGATCAGTATCTTCGGCATATAACCAGCCTCCTCAAATTCTATTTTTTAACCAGCCGATGCGTGCTCCCGCAACACCGTCCACTTCCGAAGAATAAGGCTTGATGTCCAAAAGGGGGCTCCCGTCAACCGCATCGATCCCGCGCACCAGCAGGCGGTTCTCCCGCACCTCCAGCAGTTCCGACACGCAAAAAGCGATGGGGTTGGGCCGGGAGGGCGAGCGGCAGGCGAAGACGCCGCGTATTTCCGGCCCGAAAGGTGTTTTGGTCTGCAGCGTATCCCGGCTTCCCAGGTGGCACCAGTAAAGAACGATCAGGTGGGTCGCCTGTTCCACGTCCTTGAGCCCTTCCGCAAACCGGGGGTAAATTTCCAGCTCGGCCGTTTGGCCGGAAAAGCGCCCCTGGCGGGGAGCATCTTGAGGCGTACGGTACGGGCTGCGGATAACCCCGATAGGCGTCAGTTCCAAATAACCACATCCCCTCTTTTAAAAATCGGCTGCGTGCCAAACATCCCGTGGACAACCTCCACCCCACTTTTTTTGCCACCGCAACAGCGAGAGCATCTCCCGGAGAAAGGGTATCCGGAACACTCCGCACCAAACAAAAAACCATGAAAGCCCCGCCTTTTTCTAAAGGCGACAGACCTTCATGGTCTCTTCCGACTGCTATTTCCGTTGAGGTTAAAACATCTGCCTGTAAGCGTCTCTTCCGGAGACGTCAGCGGCCTAACGAAACCCGCCTTAAATGGCTTCGGCCATCACTTTCTATTGTTGCTTATTCAACGCACTCTAAAAAATTCCTGCTTTCTACATTATTTTTTTATATGTACGCCCGGCATCTTGCCGGGGTTCCGGTGCAACCGGTACAGAGCGCCGGCCGCGCCATTTTTCCAGCCGGTCACCCTTTTTCTGTCTATTAATCTCGTTCTTGTAAGCCTCTTCATCCAAAAAAAGCAATCCCCACAGGTTGATTACGGGTTCGGGCAATTCCCTCAAACCGTTGAAATCATCCAGAAAAACTTCCTTTATGGTTTCAAGGCCGTAATACCTGAACAGCCACCTGATCTGCTCCCATGTGCCACGGGTCAGGGTTGTCTTGACAATCATTTTTTTCTGCTCTTCAAGGTCAATTTTTTGGATGTCGTAATTTCTAAAAAGCGGGGAGAAAAAATCAGGCAGCCTCATCGCTCTATTCCCCTCTGATCGGTGACGTGTTCTTCCAACGCCCTTTTCACCTGACGGCGGAAAAACTCTTCTATCTGATCGCTGCTTACCCTCTCTTCGCAAAGAGTAGCAATAGCAGCTTCCTTATCTTCTATATCGTTCGTGTAGACCAGTTGCTCCAAGAACAACTTTGGAGAAAAAACGGTCTCACCGGCAATGACAAATTTTTTCGGTCCCTTTTCCATTATATATTTAAGAGTGACCAAACCGTTTTTCAAGAGGGCATATAGATCTAAATAATCCCTGAAGGTCGTACGCCTGCCAATCGCGTAAGCCTTCATCAGGGCTATCTCCGGTGGGGACGCCAGCATTAGACCGGACAGCTCCACCGATATTTGTTTTCCCGGGATCAGCATTTCCAGGAGAGGGAACGGGTAAGCCAAAAACGTGACCTTTGTACCACGTACGTCAATTATCGTTTGATCGCTCTTTTTTAATACAATATTAATATCTTCCTCTCGAAACAATTTTTTTAGCTCTCCCGCTATTGCGTTGAAATTAATCCTCTCGTGAACCCCGATCCGGAAAAAATCCAGGTCGTAAGATTTTCTGTGGTTAATCTGTAGAGCCAAAGCGGTTCCCCCCGCCAGGTAGTACATACGGGCGAGTTTGCTCTTGCTCAAGGCGGCACAAACATCCCATCCGGCCTTATCCAAAACTTCGGGGAAAATAGTTACTCACTCCTTGAAAATATCTTAGCTCCGGTTGCCCTAATTATACCATTTTTTGTCTGAACCTGCCCCCCAGTTTTGAAATCGGGAGTGCATATTTCTGCAAATCTTCCGGGACTCTCTTCCCGAGAGAAAACTGTCATGGTATAATGTTTTTAGAAATTCAGACCACGGAGGTCCTGACCCCGCAGAAGCGGGGCGGCTGCGTGGTTTTTTTATAACCGCAGCCTCTGGCATACACCTCCCTAAAAGCCGGGTTCCGGCAAAGCCCGGCAAGGAGCTTTCTTTCCCTCCTTTCCACCTGACATGGAGGCACGAAGCATCCATGTCAGGTAACCCTTTCTTGATTTCTTGATATCACCGGTCGTTCCGGTCAGCCTAAAACCGGAAAGGCATGAACAGGATGACACTCAAACCACAGGTCACGGTAACGGGCAAAAATATTTTTGAAAGAAGGCAGGATTTTGTTTAAGGTGCAACGAAGATAATTAATAAAATTAAATGAGGAGCAGGTGGCCTAGCGATACAAGGCCGAAGAGGGAAGCCGGTGGAAATCCGGCGCGGTCCCGCCACTGTGAGGGGGATTTGCCTTACATAATGCCACTGGGGAAGCCTGGGAAGGCGTAAGGCAGAAAATGAACCCGAGCCAGGAAACCTGCCTGTTCCGCGCTCACCTTTGATCTACGCGAGATAGGGAGGTGGTTACAGATGCTTAACTTATGTTTAAGCAAAAGACACCCCGGTCCTCCCTAGACCGGGGTTTTTTGATGCGGTGTTTTAAAGTAATCTTGATTACCTAGTTAGACACTCATGCCGCACGTACGGCACCATCAAAAGAATGAAAAGAGTGTTTTATTCTTGCAGGCTAAAGCGACCTTACTGAGGTTGTTATCTCGTCCTTGACGGGGAGCATCTAATTGGTGGTTGGTCGTTAGTCGTTGGAAAAGGACCAAGGGATACAGGAACAGTATGCGGGTGCAGGCGGGGCGCGGGCACGAGAGGTTCCAGTGCCTGCGCTGGGCAGCCGAATTGAAACAGACGTTGAGATAGGCGACTATGCGCCGTGGACGGACGTATAGGGAGCCGACCAGCTACCGTCTGCGACAGGTTTTAGGGTGAGTTCAACCGGAGTCTGGGAGCAAGCACAAGAATAACCCGGAAAATATTTTCAGAGCAGACCACCACGCCGCCTCCGGCGGCACCAGCAGAGGAACGAAAAAGCGGTTTATCCTTGCTAGCGCAGCGACCTACGGAGGTTGTTACTCGCCCTTGACGAAGGAGCAGCTAACGGCAGCCGAAGCGAAACAGGATGTTGAGCTAGGCGACTCTGCGCCATGGATGGCGTCATAGGAGCCGGTCGGCTG
>DULK01000080.1 GCA_012840385.1 Syntrophomonadaceae bacterium | reverse complement strand
TATCTATCAAGGTATTTTATAAAATAAGTTGTACCAGGTTTTTTGAAATTATTTTCAGCGATCCTTGATTCATGCGGGTTTCAGGGTTTTCTTCCCCCATTTTTGGCTCCCAAGTGTCAAACTCGGGGGGATTACTTGAGTCCGCATGTAAAACCAACCTCCGTTTCCTACCTGGATGCTTCCCTTATCACGACTGCTGCCACTTTTTTGGATATCATGCTATCTCAAACGACGATATTATCCCCCTTACCGGCCAAGCTTTCCAACCCAAGATCTACATCAAGACAGGTCTGTTCCGCTTCAAAAATTTTCCGCTCCCCAAAGCCCCGATAAACCTCCCATTTTCAACTATCAGTTTCCCTCTAGATATGGTTGCAACGGGAAAACCCTTGAGCGTAAAATTTTCGTACGGAGTATAATCTACATTTTCATGCAGGATTCCTTTTGTCAGGATTACATCCTTTTCCGGATCAATAATTACGATATCGGCGTCACTGCCAATAGCAATCGTCCCTTTTTGGGGATACAATCCAAAAATCTTCGCGGGATTGGTAGACGTAATCTCAACAAACCGCCGCACACTCAATTTCCCTCTGGCTACACCAAGGCCGTAAAGAAGTGCCAGCCTTGTTTCAATTCCAGGTAAACCGCTGGGTATGTTACCGAAAAAGTCCTTCCCAAGCTCTTTTTGTCCCTTAAAATTAAAGGGACAGTGATCGGTGGCGACAACCTGAAGTTTTCCCTTTACCAAACCATCCCACAGAACATGCTGGTGTTCCCTAGAACGTAAAGGAGGAGACAAGACATATTTCGCTCCCTGGAAATCGGGCTCCTCATACTTTTCCATTGATAAAAACAAATACTGCGGACATGTTTCCGCCATTACGGGATACCCCTCGTCCCGAGCCTTAACAACTTCTACAAAGGAATCCCTGCAGGTTACGTGTACAATGTATATCGGAGCTTCTACAAGTCTTGCAAGCTTAATTGCCCTTCCTGTTGCCTCACCCTCTACAAATGGCGGCCTGCTCAGCGGGTGATACCTGGGCTCAATTTTTCCGGTAGCCTTGAATTCTTTCACCATGTAATCGATCATGTAAAAGTTTTCTGCATGGACACAAACCAGCCCGCCGTAGTCCCTTGTCTTAACCAGAACCTTTATCAGTTCACCGTCATTCACCCTAAAATCGTAGGTCATGTAAAGCTTAAAACTGGGATAGCCGTCCTCAATCAGGGATGGTATTAGGGCCAGTGTCTCATCATTTATAACTGTGGGTGAAATGTGAAAGCTATAATCGATTACGGCTTTACCTTCCGCTTCCCGGTGCCTTTTTTCAATTGCTTCCTTAAGGGATTCCCCTCTATCCTGGGTTACGAAATCAATTATGGTTGTGGTGCCACCGCAGGCCGCGGCAATCGTACCGGTAGTAAAATCATCACTGGAAACTGTTTGTCCAACATGCAAATCCAGGTGAGTATGAACATCGATCCCACCAGGGAAAAGATATTTCCCTTCGGCGTTTATTACTCGTTCGCCGTTTTTTTGCAAAACGTCTTCTATCGCAGCGATCTTTCCTTCCTTGATACCTATGTCCTTTAAAAACACCCCTGCTTCGGTTACGATCCTGCCACCCTTAATTATAAGATCATATTTTTCCATAATATTTTCTCCTGCCATTATAAACAAGGGTTCCTCTGGCTCCAGCTGGTATGCTGCAGCCAGAGAATTTGCTCCTGCGATAACCAGATGGCCGGGATTATATTGGTATGCTCAAGGCCTTATGCTGGCAGCGGGTTACACACAAACCGCAGCCAAAACACCTCTCGGCATCGATCTCCAGTTTATCCGTTCGAGAAATCGCCTGATAGGGACAACTGGTTTCACAGATGCTGCAAAGTTTACACTTTTCATGATCTACCACCGGAACCTTTGGGTATGTCCTGAAAACCCTTTCGGATGCTTTCTTGATGGCCAGTCCTTTGATATCCTCTACGCAGGAGTAGCCGTGGGAGTCGAGAAATTCATCTAATTCTCTGACAATTTTGCCGTAAACCTTCGGTCCCTGGAGAATTGCCGCGGTGCAGACCTGAACTGCTGAGGCCCCGGCCATTAACATTTCCACCGCGTCCCGACCCGTTGTGATACCTCCTACCCCGAAAATCGGGATTTTCACCGCCCTTGCAGCATCGAATACACAACGCAGGGCCAGAGGCTTGATAGCGGGTCCGGATAACCAACCGTAACCCTCTTTACTGCCCATATAGGGGAAGCCTGTTTCTACATCTATGCCGAAGCATGGACCAAAAGAGTTGATCATCACAAGCCCGTCCGCACCGGCTTCTTCTACTGCCAGGGCAATTTCCTGGATGTTTTTATGAGGAGACAATTTGACGAAGACTGGTACATCCACCACATCCTTGGCTGCCTTCAAAGCATCGGTGATAGGGGATATATCGTTGCCCACATAGTGGGTAGATAGTTCCAGGGCATCGGCATAAGGTTTTACTAGTTTGGCTAATTCAGAGATTTGTTCTGCGGTGTAACCAAGCCCGATTATTACAGGAAGACCGGTTTCTCTAGCTTTTCTATACTCGTGCTCAATCCATTGTTCCTTGGGCAGTTCTGACCACAACTCAGCATTCAGAAACCCCCCTCTGACTTCGGCCATGCAGGGTCTCGGCACATCGGCAGGTACTACCGAAACTGTCTTTGTAACAATACCTCCTGCTCCACCGGCTGCAGCGGCCTTGGCCATATCACCGTCCCTAACGGGAGGTCCGGCTGCCGGCATAACCGGATTGCGAAATTCTATTCCGCAAATATTTACGTTTAACTTGGCCATTCCAGCATCCCCCTTAAATTAATTGCTCTTCAACAGCACTCGCCAGATTTCTCTTTTTCCTTTATGGCTTTCAGAACCTTTTCCGGCGTTGCTGGAATCTCGGTCAGGCGTACACCCACCGCATCATAAATCGCATTCAGAATAGCCGGCGCAGTGGGATTAACCGGAAGTTCGCCCAGCCCTTTTGCCCCAAAAGGCCCTCCGGGCTGCGGGTCCTCAATGATTAGGACCTCAATGTCAGGAACAACATTGCTGAAAGGAAGGTTCAGCTTCTTTAAATTATCTGTAATTACCTGCCCTTCGCTCATTTTGAACTCTTCCATTAACCCGTAACCCAGACCCATTACGACACACCCTTCGATCTGGCCCCGAACGTTCTGCGGGTGAATCGCCTTCCCTACTTCATGGGCGGCAATCACCTTAAGAACCTTGACTTCCCCTGTTTCCACATCTACCTCGACAACTGCAGCCTGAGTCCCAAAGCAGTAAGCAAAGTGCACCCTGTATTTTTCCAGGTCCACACCCGGTTCGTGGTCTGCACATTTCGGGAGCGGGTAACAAACCGGCGGATCGAAATGATATGAGATTTTTGGATCCAGCCCTTGATCCAAAAGCAAGCGATAGAGTTCGACATAGCTCATTCTTCGTTCTCCAGACACGGCTCCGCCCTTGTCAAAGGCAACATCTTCCGGCTTGACACCCCACTCGGCGGCCAAAGCCTGCTTGAGCCGCTCACTTAACTGAGTGGCAGCGTAATAGACAGCGTTACCGGAAACATAAGTCTGGCGGGACGCAGTTGTCATCCCGGCATCAAGGCACAGTTCCGTATCGCTGGAAAGCACGGAAACACAACCTAGAGGAAAACCACCGGCTGCGGCCGCAATCTGTGCCATGGCGGTATCGGAACCCTGCCCCATATCGGTGGCTCCCGTTTTGACCAAGATTTTTCCGTCTCCGGTCAATTCAACCGAGGCTCCTGCACCGTCAGGCTTTCCGTCCCCGATACCAACATTTTTGAAGGCGCTGGCTATTCCCACGCCTATTATCTTGCGCTCTGTGGACTTTGGCAGGTCAAGCCTTGAAAGGGCTTCCTTGACTGCTACCAGTGTTTCATCAAAAGCAACGGCCGGTTCCAGGACCTGGCCCGTGGATGTCACCTCACCCACTTTTAGGGCGTTCCGACGCCTGAATTCGATGGGGTCCATGCCCAGTTTACGTGCCAGGCGGTCAATCTGGATTTCACCGGCAAAAGCAACCTGGGTGCTGCCAAAACCTCGGAAGGCACCTCCAATGGCATTATTCGTGTAAACTCCTATGGAATCAGCTAAAACGTTGGGGACAACGTACGGCCCGGCAGCACAGACGGCTGCCCTGAAAACCACGGGTATACCCCAAGAGGCATAGGGACCTGTATCCGCAAGTATCCTGGCTTCAATGGCCACCAGTTTCCCGTCCTTTGTCGCCCCGTGCTTCATGTATATTTTTTGGGAATGCCGCTTGGTAGACTTCATGATGGATTCACGTCGCGTTACCGTCATCTTGACAGGGCGACCTGTCTTCAAAGCTCCCAGGGCGGCATGGATTTGCACAACCGGCTCCTCTTTGCCGCCGTAGGCACCGCCTGTGGCAGTGAAAATAACGCGCACCTTCTCCTCCGGCACCCCGAGGGCCCTGGCTATTTGAAGGCGAAAGGCGTGAGAACTCTGGCTTCCCGTCCAGACGGTTATTTTACCGTCTTCGCTAACCTCGGCAAGAGCGGATTCCGGCTCGAGATAGGCGTGTTCAACCATCGGTGTGAAGTAGGTGTCCTCCACTATAACATCCGCCATCTCAAAGCCTTTTTTGATGTCGCCTTTTTTGACGGTCACATGGTTCACAATATTTCCATTGGGATGTAGTTTGGGTGCATCTTCGCGTAGGGCATCCTCAGGGTTGAAGATTCCCTCAAGGGGTTCCAGGGTGACCTCTACCAATTTGGCCGCTTCTTCGGCGATGGCTTCCGTTTCAGCATAAACAACAGCTACGGGATCGCCCACGTAACGCACAACGTCTCCGGCCAATACGGGCTGGTGCGGAATGATTCCCCCAAAAGCGTTTAGACCAGGCACATCCTTGGCAGTTAACACCTCTACTACACCCGGCAGGGCCTTGGCCTTGTCAACCTTTACTTCGATAACTTTGGCATATGGTACATTCCCGTGGACCAGTTTGCCGTAGAGCATGTTTTCGCGCTTTAAATCGTCGGCGAAAATCGGTGCTCCCGTGACCTTGGCAATGGCATCGACCCTGGGCACGGAAACCCCAACAACACTGGAGGTTTCTACCTGCTGAACGGACAACTCCGGCTGTTTCGAAGGGTCCTTGAGCCAGCTTGCCGCCAAACGTATCGCCCTAAAGATACTGACGTAGCCCGTACAACGGCATAGGTTTAACTTTAGCACCTCACGTATTTCTTCATCCGTAGGATCAAGGTTTCTGTCAAGCAACCCCTTTGCTGCCATAATCATTCCAGGAGTGCAGAAACCACACTGGATAGCCCCTTCCTGAATGAACGCAGCCTGAATTGGGTGCAGCTTTCCATTGGCTGCCAAGCCTTCAATTGTCTCAACCTTTGCCCCATCAAGACGGGAGAGCTTGGTGACACAGGCCCGGCGGGCCTTTCCGTTGATAAGAACGGTGCAGCTGCCGCAGTGGCCCTCCCCACACCCCTTTTTTGTTCCCATTAGGCCCATATGATCACGCAGATATGCAAGCAAGGTGCCCTCAGGGTTTTCTACGATGTACTCCTGGTTATTAACATAAAGTTTCATTCCTTACCCTCCTTTCCCATAACAAACAATTAGGATTACTTTGCCATCTGCTTGTTCAATCTTTTGCATCTTCATAAACTCTCGCTCCTAAAATAATTTCATAGTTATTTGTAAGCTGTTTCCGCCAGGCGGTGAGGAACCTTACTGTAATTTCTCCCATAAATCCATCACTTTTTGATAATCTTCCTCGGTGTCAACATCTTTGTACATAAAACCGGGGCAGCCGGGAACCGTTACAACTTCCTCCCGAAACTTCTCTAGCAACTGGCGTCCACCGGTGTCACCGGTTAGCTCTATCAATTGGCCTTTCAGCCTGATATTGAAAATGGCCGGTATCCCCATTTCAGTCCTTACTATTAATGCTCCGGTTTTTTCAAAAACATCAATTAAATCGCTAATAAATTCAGATGTGATCAGGGGCTGGTCCCCCGCTACGAACAGGATACCCCTTGCTTCCGGGTCAACCGCGACAGCTCCTGTTGCAACCGAAGTCCCTAACCCTGAGGCGTATCGTGGATTATAAACACACCTTACATTGTAAGGGCATAAGACCTGATCAATCTCCCGTCGATGAGCACCAAGTACAACAATTATTTCACTTACTTTTGCCCGGGAAACTCGATCAACAACATGCTCCAGCATGGTTTTATCGCCGAGCTTCAGCAATTGTTTGGGCCTGCCCATGCGTCGTGAAAGTCCGGCAGCCAGGATCACCGCCGAGATCACACTACCACCTCCCGCACGGGATCAGATAATAGTGTTGAAGTGATTAACACTCTCTTAAACTCCGGCAGCATATGTAAGGCAATTCTTCTGGCAATTTCCTGTAATTCGTCACTGTCAGCCTTGTTTACAACAGGGATAAATTTTATACCTGGCGACATTTTTTTGGCCAAAAGAGCGTAGCGCTGCACAACCCGCAAGACAGTTTCTCCCGTAACCATGCTCCCTATCTCTTGCCCGGTTATTTCGGCAGCAATATTGCTACGATGCACGTATTCTTCCGTCAGGGGTCGGCCTAAAACATCTACCCCTGTGACAGAAAGAACGCAGGTAGTCGAGGAAGGTATAACAGGCTCATTTACCCCAGGTGCTTTAAAAGGTCTGCCCCTGGCCCCGTCTGCTTCAACCAGAATGTAATCAAACATGCAGCTCTCAAATATCAAATTGAGATTTTCCTTATTCAATCCCAATATCTTGCTCTCCTCAGTTAATGCTGCTGCCACACCGATTACACAAGCCCCGGAGGGCAACTTACCAAGCCTAATCAATAACTCCTCTGCGTCTTGAGCCAGAATGATTCTTTCGAAATTTGCTAACTGGGTTCTGAACATTTTGGTAGTTGTGGTTACAAGGACCCGCCCGCCCCTGTCCAAGCATTCAGAGGCCAGTTTCAGCATCAAATCTGTCTTTCCCCCGGCCCCTACAAAACAGACCATCTCCTTTGCCTTTAATTGCAAGGCATCATATAACCTCATAACCATCCCTTATTTGAGAGGGCAGCAGGTCAAACAACCTGCTCCTTCCCAGCAAGAGGATCGCCTCCAGCACCCCGCCAGCAACGGCGCGCGCTTTATCCGATATGGTGAAACAATATTCAACCCTGCTCCGCGGATCGATATCGCCTATTTTTTGACCCCTGGTGACCCTGATACCTCCTCTGATTAATCCCCTTAACACCCCTGTTATCGCAGCCTCAACCGGATGGTCATCAACAAATCCCACTACTTCTCCTGCTTTTACCAAGCTTCCGATATCAAAACGAGGGATAAAAATACCATCGGCCGGAGCTTTAATTAATCGTTCGCTCGTATAACCGTCAATGTCGCCTGGGACACCAGTATTTGGTTCCGCACAGCCCTCCAGGATTACTCGTCCTAGGTTATGGCCACGTTTGGTTTCTATTACGGCGTGTACATCAATTCCGGCTGTAAACCCCGGACCGAGCCCAATCACCAGCGGGGCGTCTGATATCCTGGTTCCTGTGTTTTTCTTTGCCATGATCGCGTCAACCACTACTCCAGGCTTTAATTGAAGGGCGATTTTCGCATCCGGGTCAGTCATAACTGGTATCTCTCCCTGCTTGAGCACGTCCGCCGCCTCCAGCGCATCGCTGACAAATTGAGCTGTAACACCCTCAACAGTGTTGAAGCCGACGTAAACAGCCTCGGCAAAGGAGACGGTGCGACGTATCACTGTTGGTTGTTCTATTTCTGTCATGACAACCCGGAAACCACAGCGGTGTAACCGGTGTGCAATGCCTGTGGCAAGATCTCCCGCCCCTTTAATCAGCACCAGATCACTCAATTAAACCAGCCTCTCCAAAAAGATTTCCATTTCTCCGCCGCAGGCCATGCCCTCTTCTTCAGCTATATCAGCATGCAGCATTACCCGGTGCACCTTTACCCCGGAGCTGTCAAAGAGCATGAGGGCCTCATTGCGTACCTCAGCTTCCCCGCAGCCGCCCCCGATGGTGCCAATGCATCTGCCATCCGGCAGCACCAACATTTTGGCTCCCGGATTCCGCGGTGTTGACCCTTTGGTGCGGATAACAGTGGCCGCAACCACAGGTTCTCTCCGCTTGACATACTCCAATATTCTCTCAAGCAATTCCCATTGTTCACTGTTGGAAGTTGGCAACATCGGATAACAAGCAACTCCTCGCCGAACTTCTACGAGCTGGGCCGCAATGCTGACGGCGATTTCTTCTGGCGTTTCCGCTCCAATGTCCAGGCCAATGGGCATGTATACCCGGTCAACCCTGTCCGGGGGGTAACCGGATTCAATCAGGTGTTCTTTCACCAGCTTGACCCTCCGTCGGCTGCCGATCATGCCGACATAGCCGGGTTCGTATCGCAAAACATGCTTAAGACAATCCAGGTCGTGTTTGTGGCCTCTTGTAACTATGACCACACTGGTGCCGGAATCGATTCTTTGATGTTTCAGCGCCCTGATAAAATCATCGCATATTACCTCTTTGGCTTCGGGAAATCTCTCGCTGCTGGCAAAGTCCGGGCGGTCGTCGATAACTGTGATCTCATAATTCAACAGGGATGCAATTTTCACCAGCGGCTTGGCGATGTGACCACCGCCCAGCACCAGGAGGCGGGCTACAGGATGAAAACACTCTATCAATATACGCAGAGTGCCAGCATTAGCGATCTCAACTAAGCATAAATCATCTTTTTTTAAAGCCTCTTCTGCTAAGCTTTTTATTTTGGCGACAATTTGAATGCCTTTTATTGTTCCATATATGCTCGATTCCGCAACTAGAATTTTCTGTCCAACCAGTTCTCGTTGTTCTGCTTCGATAACGGTTACCAGCGCAAACTTTTCTCTTCTCTCTACGATATGTTCCAACTGCTTGTACAACAGCATTACCTCCCGTTGCTGGAACTGTGGAATTTATATTTAGGGGCCCGAGAATGAGTATCTTAAGTCCATTACCAGCTTCAAGTAGAAGATGACACCAGGTCACTGAAGATATGGGTCCCCGCTCTCCCCTTGAAAGCCATTCTAAGGTGCTCGGGTGATGTAATGATGCCCTGTTTACCCCTATGCTCAAGGAAATTAAGTACCGCCTTAATCTTGGGTAGCATACTTCCGGGAGAAAAATGCCCTTCTTCGATAAGTTTTCTTGCTTCAGTAATTGTGAGCCTCTCCAGAGGCTTCTCGTTTGGCTTTCCGTAATTCATACATACTTTTTCAACAGCTGTCGATATAACGAACAAATCTGCTTTTAGTTCCGTAGCGAGTAGACTGGACGCATAGTCCTTGTCAATTACAGCATCAATGCCTTTTAGTTTTCCCTGATTATCCCTAATAACCGGAATTCCCCCTCCACCAACTGCTATTACGCAGTAGCCGTTTTTTACTAGCAACTCAATGATTTCCTTTTCCACTATTTTTTTGGGAACGGGGGATGCTACAACCCTCCTGTAGCCTCTACCGGCATCATTGACAAATATACACCCGGGATATTGTTTCTTTAATTTGTTAACCTCGCCTTCCGTGTAAAACCTTCCGATGGGTTTTGTCGGATTTAAAAATGAAGGATCGTCTTTCTCGACTTCGACCTGTGTTATAATCGTAACTGCCTTTTTGGTGATCCCTCTTTTTTGAAACTCATTATCGAGCGCCTGTTGTATTTGATAGCCGATAGAACCTTGAGTATCTGCTCCGCAATTAACCAGTGGAACGGGATGCATGTTTTCTTTTTCCTGTGCTATTTCCGATCTTCTCAAGATAAAACCGACTTGAGGACCGTTCCCGTGTGTTACTATCACTTCATAACCATCCTCAATAATATCCACGATATGTTCTACTGTTTCGCAAATCGCCTGGTACTGGTCTTCAACCGTCTGATGCTGCTCATCCTTAATTAATGAGTTGCCTCCAATCGCAAGTACAACCAGCTTGCTCATATTACCGACCACCCATGGTAAGGGTCATCACGGCCTTTGCTGTATGTAATCTATTTTCTGCTTCATCGTAAACCACCGAGTGTGGCCCGTCTATAACAGAATCTTCAACTTCATTTCCTCTGTCTGCAGGTAGGGCATGCATGTAGAGGACATCTTTGCTTGCGAGTTGCATCATCTTTTCCGTGCATTTCCATCCCTGGTATTTCTGGAGCAGGTCATCGATCACCTCAGTGCTTTGGTTGGTGACCCAGCTTCCCCAGTTCTTTGGAAAAACCACATCTGCATCCCTGTAGGCTTCTTCCTGATCATGTGTAATCTTCAATGAGCCGCCGTTTTTCTCAGCGTTTTCCTTAGCTTGCTCGATAACCCAGTCTGGCAGGTCATAGCCTTCCGGATAGGCAAGGGTGACATCCATGCCGTATCTCGGGAAAAGTAGGACCTGGGAAACGGGAACGGAGATCGGCTTTTTATGGGTGGTGGCATACGCCCAAATTACCGACACCTTAGCTTTCCTGAGATCCCCGCGCTTCTCCTGCATGGTCATCAGGTCGGCTATCGCCTGGAGCGGGTGATATAAATCATCTTGCATATTAATTACAGGTACAGTAGCCCACTTTGCCATTTCTCTCAGATACTTGTTTCCGATCCCCCAGAAACAGTTTCTGCAGGCTATGGCGTGTCCGTACCTTGATAGTATAATGGCCGTGTCCTTGGCCACTTCACCGTGAGCAACCTGCATGGTGCTTGTGTCAAGGTAATTGGCATGGCCGCCCAGTTGGGTGATCCCCGTCTCCATGGAATTCCTCGTCCTGGTTGACTGTTCAAAAAACATCAGAAAAATTGTTTTATCACGCAAGTAAGGTGTGGGAATGCCCATGGCGAACTTTCTTTTAAGGTCATAAGAGACGTCTAATAAGGTATCTATCTCCTCTTTTGTCCACTCTTGCAAGGTGATAAAATGCTTCCCTCTGAAAATGGTTTGCATAGCCACATTTCTCCCTTCTTTGTTAACTTTTTCTGCCGGCGTACTTCGCCACATATATTGACGGAACAACAGCGTACATGGCTGCCGCCTTCACAAGTTCGCTCTTCAAAGTTTTTTCATTTGGAGCATGTGAGAATTCCTCATGACCGGGACCGAAACCGATACACGGTATTTGATATCTGCCCATGATTGACACTGCATTGGTGGAAAAGGTCCACTTATCCACCAGGGGCTCATCCTTGAACAGGCCTCGATATGCCTCAACCAAAGTCCTACAGGTAGGATGATCCTCTTCAACGACCCAGGTGGGGAAGAAAGACTCCGTGGGGTAAGACAATCCGGTATAGGAAGGCCTGCTATAGTCATACATGGAAACCTCGGCCCCGGACTGTTTAACCGAAGGTAAATTCTTTATCTGTTGCAGCGCAAAGTCCCAGGTTTCGCCCCTTGTCAATCTCCTGTCTACTGAGATGGTGCAGCCGTCCGCAACCGCGCACCTTGAAGGGGAACTGAAGAAAATTTCAGATACGGTCAAGGTTCCCTTACCCAGAAAGCTGTCATCTTTCAAGTTCTCGTTTAAGGCCCTCAACTCCATCAGGATCGGAGCCATTTTGTAAATGGCGTTGTCCCCTCTTTCGGGTGCGGAGCCGTGGCAGCTCATGCCGTGGGTTGTTACCTTGATCTCCATCCGACCCCTCTGTCCCCGGTAGATCCTGCAGGCGGTAGGTTCAGTTATCAGGACGAACTCCGGTTTTATCTTATCCTCGTTGATGATATACTGCCAGCAAAGCCCGTCGCAATCCTCTTCCTGCACGGTCCCGGTCACAAGCAGCGTGTAATCGCCCTCAAGTCCCATCTCTTTAATAATTTTACCTGCATATACCGCCGAGGCCATACCACCTTTTTGGTCGCTTGCCCCCCTGCCCCCAATGAATTCTTCGTCCTCAATCCCTTGATAAGGATCGAAATCCCATAAATTTTTATCCCCGATCCCTACCGTGTCAATATGGGCATCCATCGCCACCAGGTGCTTGCCCCTGCCGATATATCCCATGACATTTCCCATGGGATCGATTTCTACCCTGTCAAAGCCTACCTTTTCCATCTCTTCCTTGATTCGAAGAACGACTTTTTCCTCCTGACAGCTTTCGCTGGGAATGGCGATCATGTCCCGCAGGAATTTTGATATGTCCTGTTTATATTCTTCCGCCTTGGCAAGCACACTTTCAAAATCGATATCCATACTTTGCGTCCCTTCCTTTCATTTTGAGACCTTTATTTTGACCTAAATTATCCGACAAGTTTCGACATAATATGAAAATATGTATTTGAAGCAACTCCTGAATACCTTCTATCGCAATTCCTTTATTCTTTGATCGTAGTATTTGATCTTGGCATATTCGTTCTCCCAGAATTCCTGCCGGCGCATGCTGTCAAGGTATTCCTGAGAGTACCCGAAGGGAAGCCAGTCTTTCTCCTTCTGGCGGAACAACCGTTCCTTGCTTTCCCGGTCACGAAAATCGTATATGTGGTCAGTATCAGCCTTTAAAAAGATGTCCTGTGCCCAGCGTTTGAGAACAAAATCCTCTGTCTCAAGGTAGCGTCTTTCAAGGTCTTCCAGGACCGAGGGATACCGATCAAAACCATCGGTGGCAATGGTAACCACATTGTCGTCCGGACCCAACCGCAGGTAATGAGACATTTTAATTGCCCCCAGGATGTTGCAGATGCTGGAAATTCCGAAGAGATCGTGGAGAGCCTCGACCTGCTCCCGCGGAACACCCAGCTCCGCCAGGGCGTTAACACCGTCCTGGATTATTTTCAGGCCGCGCACGCAATCGTCATCGTGGATCAATGCAACAAAGTCGGTGGTCAGTACGTTATGGATCAGGGTACACATCTTGTCCCCGATGCCTTCGATCCTGTGCTGCCCGCGGCCACCGGTGGCAAGGGTCGAACACTCGTAGGGTTCCAGGGCTACTACCCTGCACTCGGGGAAGACCTTCTTAATCTCGTCACCGGCAGCTATTGTTCCCGCAGATCCCGGGGCGGAAGTGAAGCAGGCGATGCGGCCGTTACCGATCCCCTTGACCGCCTCAATGGCCGAATTCCCCGTTACGTAACGGTGAAAACGGTAATTCGGCATCAGTTCAAATTGGGCAAGCGGACGGTTTTTGGGGTTTTTCTTTAACTCGTAGGTGCGCTGCAGGGTGAGAATCACATCAGACTCGGTTCCCGGTGTCAGGTCAAGTTTTGCCCCATATTTCCGTATCCGGTCGTAACGCTCCTTGCTCATGTTATCGGGCATGATGATGACGGCTTCATACCCCATCAGCTTGCAGATATACGCCACTCCAATCCCGAAATTCCCCGTGGAGGGGCCGAGAATTGTGTGTTCTCCGGGGAGGATATTACCGTCGACGCATCCCTCAATCAGCGTCGCATATGCCGGGCCGACTTTATGGGAGCCGGATGGGAAGTATTTTCCAAGCAAAACCACAATGTTGGCCTTGGTTCCGGTCAGTTCTTTAGGAAGAACAATTTTGCGAACCTCTCCATGCTCGTCTTTCCAGGTAATGTTGAAAAGATTTAGCGGATCCAGTTCGTCGGAATCCTTCACTTCGAGCGCCTTTGCCCGGATTTCAGCAGGAATTGTTTCCGGGTACAGCATTTCTGAATAGGTTGGTCCAAAAGGAATCTTCGCCATCGTTTCATCCTCCAGTTGTTGATATAAGGTTAGTAATTACACCCCCCTAACCCCGGATGTTAGTGGGGCTTCATTACGAATACCCGCCGTTTAAAACCAAGGGCATTCTCATTTTATCCTTCTATGGACTCAAAGCCGGCAGGATGGCAGCTATGCCAGACCCCGCCGCTTCAGTTCGTCAATAAGGTTATCCAGGGAAGGTCTCACCTTGATCGGTTCACCCGCCGCGGCAATGGCGTTTTGAACATCCTTGAGACCGTTACCGGTAACGATGACAACTACCTTCTCATCAGTTCCAATAACGCCATTCCCAACCATGTATTTCAGGCCGGCCAACCCCGCCACTCCTGCGGGCTCTCCGAAAATACCGCTGGTTCTACCGAGCAGGCGCATGGCGTCAAGAATATCATCATCGCTTACCGCAACCATTGTCCCACCGGAGTCGCGCACTGCCCGTAGAGCCTTTTCGGGATTTCGGGGGACCCCGACCGCAATGCTGTCGGCTATTGTATTTTCCTCGACCGGACGCCAGGCCCTGTTTTCCAGGAAGGCATCTACCAGGGGGCTACAGCCGCTTGATTGTACCCCGAGGAGCTTTGGCAATTTATCGATCCACCCGACCTGATACAGATCCTGAAATCCCTTCCAGACCCCCGCAATGGTGCAACCGTCTCCCACTGAGACAACAACCCAATCGGGAACCTCCCAGTCCATCTGTTCGGCTATTTCAAGGGCGACGGTTTTTTTGCCCTCCACCAGATAGGGGTTAATCGCCGCGTTACGGTTGTACCAGCCCCAGCGTTCTATTGCCTCTGCCGACAGGCGAAAGGCATCATTATATGAGCCCTGAACACTGATGACGTTGGCGCCAAAAATCAGCAACTGGGCGACCTTGCCCTGCGGTGCCCTGGCCGGTACAAAGATGTAGGTACGCAAGCCCATAGCTGCGGCGTTGCCGGCAAGGGATGAGGCGGCATTTCCCGTTGACGAACAGGCAATGGTTGTCATTTTCTCTTCAACGGCTTTGATAACAGCAATAACAGAAGCCCTGTCTTTTAAGGAAGCTGTCGGGTTCTGACCATCATCCTTGATATAAAGGTGGGGCATGCCGAGGTTCCTGGTCAGAGCCGGCGGTCTATAAAGTGGAGTCCAGCCGACACGCAGGTGAGGGCGTGGAGTACTGGGCTCCACAGGAAGAAAGGGAAGATACCGGAAGATAGAGTAATCCTGAGAATGTACCACCTGTTGGCGGGGAGTATTTTTTTTGATTTTTACATAGTCATACACCACATCCAGGATACCGTCCCTTGTTCCGCACATGGGGCAGGTATAAAGTCCCGGTGCGGTCTCGAGCTCCTTGCCACAATGAATGCAGCGCAGGCCTAAAACATTATTCATCAACTTCTCACCTCAGAACATCTCTTCGGGATACCTGTTGCCGCTAAAACCGGGTTCCCTGCTCTTTAATCCATTCGGCAAAAAACCTTCAATACAGTGGATAATCTTGTTGCAACCCCCTTTAATCCCTGAAACCGTGTCAGATTCATTACAAAGAGGACCGACCGGCAGCTATGGTAAAAATGCTATAGAGCCTTTTGAGTATAGGGGATAACGCTCACAAAGCTTTCGAACCAGAGCACGGGCCTCATCTCTGGCATTTTCTTGCGTTAAAGTAATATTGATGATGTAGGCAACTTGTTTCATCGCCTCACCATCAAAGCCCCGCGTGGTCACAGCCGGCGTGCCAATACGAATTCCGCTTGTAATAAGGGGACTTTCTGTATCAAAGGGCACCGCATTTTTGTTGACGGTGACACCGACCTCATCCAGACGCTCCTCGGCTTCCTTACCGGTGATATTCTTGTTGCGAAGATCGACAAGCATCAGGTGGTTGTCAGTCCCTCCCGAGACAAGCTGGAAACCGTATTCAATCAACTTCTGTGCCAGGGTCCTGGCGTTGGCAATCACGTTCTTCTGGTATGTCACAAATTCCGGCTGGAGCGCCTCTTTCAATGCCACTGCCTTAGCCGCAATTACGTGCATCAGCGGGCCACCCTGGATTCCGGGGAAAACAGCCTTGTCTATGGCGGCAGCATATTTTTGCCGGCAGAGAATCATCCCGCCGCGCGGTCCCCTTAGGGTCTTATGGGTGGTAGTGGTCACAAAATCCGCGTATGGAACTGGAGATGGGTGAAGCCCGGCAGCAACCAAACCTGCTATATGAGCCATATCCACCATCAGGAACGCTCCCACCCTGTCTGCAATCCGCCGGAATACCGAAAAATCGATAATTCTGGGGTAGGCGCTGGCCCCGGCTACGATCATTCTGGGGCGGTGCTCCAAAGCCAGTCTTGCAACTTCATCGTAATCGATCGTCCCGGTTTCCCGGGAAACCCCGTAGGGAATAAAACGAAAGTATTTCCCGGAGATATTGACCGGGCTGCCATGGGTAAGGTGCCCACCATGGGCCAGGTTCATGCCCAAAACGGTATCGCCGGGGTTTAACACGGCAAAATAAACGGCGGTGTTGGCCTGGGCTCCGGAATGTGGCTGAACATTGACATGGTCCGCTCCAAAAAGCTGTTTGGCCCTCTGGCGCGCCAGTTCCTCAACCTTATCAACGAATTCGCACCCTCCGTAATAGCGCCTGCCGGGATAACCCTCCGCGTATTTATTGGTTAATACTGTCCCCATAGCCTCCATCACGGCCGGACTCGCAAAGTTTTCCGAAGCGATAAGCTCTATCTTGTTGTTTTGTCTTTGGAGTTCCTGGCGTATAAGAGCTCCTATCTCTTCATCCACTTGATCAAGATGTTCCAGGTGTTCTAACATGAGAAACAACTCCGTTTTGTTTTTGGCAATTTCGAAACAAATATTTTAGCAAGATCTATGCCAGATCTTCACCCAGGCTATACGGCCTTTTGGTTTTGCTCGTCAAGCCACATCTTTATCATTATGATAATTGCCAGGAAGAGATCCATGTGAGACTTCTTGTTCCAAAAGCTCTGTCTTTTTAATTAAAAAGACACTAAAAAGTACTGCCCGTCCGGGCAGCACTCCCAATGCAGAAATTATCATAACAGGTCATTATAGCATCCTCATAAACTATCATAATGATAAATAGATTTATCTTTATGATATTTTCTCATTGGTTATCCCATAGCGCGCTATCTTACGGTAAAGGGTGGCTATACCAATGCCCAGGGCTTTCGCCGCTTTTTCCTTCCCCTCTACTGTGGTTCCAAATTCCCGCAGGCAACGCAGAATCATCTCCCGTTCTATGGACTCGAGATTATACACTCCCCCCTCGTCTCCACCTTGAGCTTCCCTGATTTTTGCGGGGAGATGTTCCACGTCCAGGCAGGTGCCCGAAGCAATATTCATGGCGTACTCAATGACATTCTGCAACTCCCTTACATTGCCCGGCCAAGAGTATTCCCACAACTTTTTGCGAAACGAATCCGACATTGTTTGAACGTTCTTATTTAACTGCTGGTTGTAGACCTGAATGAAATGTTCACACAGAATCTCCAGGTCCTCTTTCCTTTCACGCAAAGGAGCGATGGTCATGGGAATCACGTTGATCCTGTAGTAAAGATCCTGGCGGAATTCCCCCTGGGCAATCATCTGCTCCAGGTCGCAATGCGTGGCGGCAATCACCCGAACGTCAACCGGAATGGGATTAAGCCCTCCTATGCGTTCGATCTGCCTTTCCTGCAGCACCCGTAAAATCTTTGCCTGTAAAAACAGCGGCATGTCGCCGATCTCATCCAGAAAAAGGGTGCCGTGGTTTGCCAGCTCAATCTTTCCCAGTTTTCCCCCCTTCCGGGCACCTGTAAAAGCTCCGTCTTCGTATCCAAACAACTCGCTTTCCAGAAGCGCTTCAGGAATAGCGGTACAATTAATCGCCACGAAGGGAGCATGTCGCCGGGGGCTCAGGTTATGAATCGCTCTGGCCAGCATTTCCTTGCCTGTTCCGCTCTCTCCCCTGATGAGGACGGTTGAATTGCTCGAAGCAATGATTTTTGCCCGTTCGCGAAGCTGGCGAACGGTTTCACTCACTCCCAGGATATCGTCAACAGTATAACTGGCTTCATGTGTCGAAAAGCGGTTGACTATACGGCTGATTTCGGCGATCTGGCTCAAAGTAATAACAATGTTTCTCTCACCCGTTTCGGTTAAAATAGGGCGAGCACGCAGGACCAGCTGTAACTGGTTCTGCCTGGGCCCTACCCGGACCTCACGTTCTAATATTTCTCCACCGTCTTTAACGGCATTTAAAATCTCTCCCGCAATCTTATGACCTAATAAGACATCAAGGGATGCGCCGGGCAACGAAATGCTGTTACGAAACAAATGCCGGGCCACCTGATTGTAATGAAGCAATTTCCCATTTACATCAACGGTCAGCAGCCCTTCTTCCAAACAGTCGATAATGGAGTTGAGATAGCGGTTAGAAGAAACCAGGCCATTTAAGAATTCCCGTTCCTTGAGCTTAAGGGCAATGGTTTCGGCCATTTTACCCAGAAAGGCAAGATAGGAATCTTTGCTCTCCTTCATCAGTTCAGCCTTGTCCTGCGTAAAGCAGAGCAGCCCGATCACTCCAACCGTCTGAGCATTTAGATTAATGGGATAAGCAATCTCGTATTTTTCCGAGCAGCGGCCCCTTAGCCGGCAGGGCATGCACAGTTCGTGCCGTCCCGGGTTCTCGATCACGATTTCATGACCGGTGCGCAAAACCTCCCGATAAACAAAGCCCTGCCGGTTCATAGAGCTGCCGGTGCTGTTGCGATAGATACCGGTACCCGCTACCCGGATCAGGTTATTATCCGCTATCTCCACATCAATCTTCAAAACCGTGGCAATCGCTTCGGCAATCTGCTGGGCGTATTCCTGAATTTCCATTAACTCACTCACGTCCATAACCTCCCGTCTGGAGTCTATCTGGCCTTTTTCCCTTACGGCAGGATACACGATCACGGGCATTTTCAAACAGAGATTTTCTCCGCCGGCCGTTCCGAAACCTTTTTAATTCTTTCTGCCATATTATATAAAAAACGGCTACAAAGACCTGGCGGATGCTCTGGGGATCAGGTGCGCGGGATTGGCCCGTCCTGTTACGGCCATCTAATGGCAATCCGGGCAGGTGAACCGGCCATCCCGGTCGGGGATCAAGCAGCGTGCAGCCTGCCCGCAGATCGGGCAGGGAGGAGGATCAACCTCTTCGGTAACAGGATTATACACCAGTGTCTGCTCCAAGATCTTTTTCTTATGCTGAATTTTGACCCTGGCAAAAACGCACGGCAGGTGGTATGCCACCAGGTGGTCCAGCCTCAAATCGATATCAACCTGATAACGCCCCCGCGTATCGTCGATACGGCGGCGCCGGTCTTCCATCGTCGCAGCCAGCTGCTTTTCCAGTCGCTCTTTTCTGACCGGGTCAATTGTGGTCCTAAGTTTACGCCTGATTTCTGCTTCGGTCCTCTCGTAGTAGCCGCACACCTTGGCAAGTTCCTTCTCTTGCAGTTTGGCAGCCTCTTTGCAAAGAGGTACAGCCTTTTCCCGGACCAGTTTTTTTACTTCCCGGCAGGCCACGTGATACAGGCAACTCAGGGGTGACAGCGGTGCCGAGGCAACCCGGTAATCAGGCTGCTCTTGAAAAAAGAGCGAATTGACCTGCTTTTCGAACCCCGGGGTGGCTATCGCCTGGTAACCATCCACAATAACAGGAAGTATTTCTTCTGTTTTTTCAAAGGAGCGGAAAATGCCTCTGAAATAAAAGCCATAAAAAATATTTTCTGCCACCCAGTGGGTGTCAAGCTGGGGAGGACGACACTGCAGGTAATCGATCTGGTCGTGAATCTTCTGCTCCAGGGAGCGTGGCGCTGAAGGGAGTTCGCCGGACCAGTACAACACTGTTTGCTTGCGGTAATCTGCCGCTAAACGCACGATCGTATCGAGCAGGGAACTACCATGAGTAATAAAAATACTACCCGGCGTCTCCTGCGCCACTTCATAATCAAAGGCCAGGAGCATCTCCTCTCTCCCGAAAACAGGCACCAGAGACTCCGGCAGGAGAACCTCAGCCAGGGCATAACCCGGCTGTTCGACCACCGCTCCCACCCGCTCCAAATAAGCAACAACAAAATCGGCCACTGAACTATCATTCATCCGGCAGCAACTCCCCCAGCAAGCGCTCATCCAGCTCTTTGACCGCCTGATAATGTTTTTTCGCCTCGATTAATTGCTCACCCAGGTGATCCAGGCGCCGGCGCAGATCTGTCTCATCTGTGGCCTGTGCCCAGATATCCATCACCAGCTCTTCAAAATCCTTCTTCTGATCCAGGTTGCCCAGGATCATGTCCAATTCTCCGACTACAAGCTGGAACATGTTGATTTTGGCGTCCAGCAATTCCAAAATATATGCCTCAACTGTGCCTGCCGCCGATAAATTATATATCCGGACATCACGTTCCTGCCCCAGCCTGTGAATCCTGCCGATCCGCTGTTCAATGCGCATGGGATTCCATGGCAAATCGTAGTTAACCAGATGTGAACAAAACTGGAGATTACGCCCCTCGCTGCCCGTCTCCGTCGAAACCAGGATCCGGGCATCACTGGCAAATAATTGCACCTGCTCCTCCTTTTCCTGGCGGCGCATGTTGCCGTGCAACTCGGCGACGGAGAAACCGTTCTCTCGCAGCCACCTGGCGAGGAACGCCTGGGTTTCTAAATAGCAGGTAAAAATGATCACCTTTTCATCGAACTGTCGCAAGAGTTTGAGAAGGATCTCCGCTTTGGCCCTCCCTTTTACCTCCCGGGCCTGGGATGCCAGGGTAATCAGGACACGCCGCAATACCTCCGGGTAAACCTGGTTTTCCGCCATTTTCTCCAGGGTAGGAATGACCGCCTCGATGCTGCTCCCGATCTCCCGCTGCAGGGTGCGCAAAATAAACTGGTTGACCCCGTCTTTCATGCCTGTTAAACCAGGAGTATAATAGCCACGCACAAAGCTGCTTAAGCGGTTATAAAAAGCCATTTCGTCATCGCTCAAAGAGAGCTCGATGATGTCGGCCCTGCGGCGGCTGCGGATGGCGCTGGTTTCACTGCGTCGGTTACGCACCATGACCTCCCGCACCAAACGCTTCAAGTCATCAGCGTTTTTCGGTTTCAGCGGGTCACCACGGGTAATGTACTTCCTCTTAAATGAAGCGGCGGTTTCCAGCTGCCCCGGCTGGAGCAGGGTAATCAGGTTGAACAGCTCTTCCAGGTCATTTTCTACCGGGGTGGCAGTAAGCAGCAGGATATACTTTTTCTTTAACTGGCTGACGAGCCTGTAGGCCTGAGTACGCCGGTTTTTCAGGTGGTGGGCTTCATCGACGATCACCATGTCGAACTCGGCGGTCAGAACCTCATCCCGGTGTGTTTCCCGCTTCGCCGTATCCAGCGAGGCAATAATGCGCGGAAACTCCCTCAAGGGATGGGGATGTGACTTGAAAGCCTGATTATCATAACTGATGAAATCCAGGTTGAATTTTGTCTGCATTTCCTGTTGCCACTGCTCGACCAGAGATGGCGGGGTCAATACAAGGACACGGCGGACCAACCCCCGCATCAGGTATTCCATCAAGATCAGGCCGGCCTCTATGGTCTTGCCCATCCCTACCTCGTCACACAGGAGGGCACGTCCCCGCAAGTTTTTTAGAACATGGCGGACTGTAGCGAGCTGGTAGTCCAGGGGTTCGATGCCCCGGACCACTTTCAGGGACAACAGTGTATCGAACCCGGGGCTCAGGGAAACGGCCAGGGCCTGCCTGCGCAGGTACAAATCCGAAGCTCGGCCGTGCTTGCCTTGAGCCATTTGATCCAGGATCACCTGGTCTTCCGCCGGCGAAAAGTTTACCTGCACCACCACGCCGGGAACGATCTCCAGCCTGCTGTGCTCCGGAGTGGCGAGCACATTCCGGGAAGATGCCGTCGAATTTTCGGGCGACTCCACCCCTTGCCGGGCTCCGGGTATTTCCTCATGGATGGATAAATTCTTTTTACGACGCGGGCTCAACATCGATCACCACATTTTCTGCCTGAAGCTTTCGGTGTTGCTTCCTTACTAAAGGGTTTTCTGGGATGATAACAGAAATCAAAACTGATAGTTCGCAAACAGGGAGTTCATACCACCCCTTCTAACAGGATTATGTTCTCGCTCGCTTACCGATCTCCTCTTTATTCACTGTTGCCAAAAGAATAATAGAGAGCATGATTGAGTGTTTGGACAGAGAACCCCTCATGCCTTCACTCCGGTGCAGCTTCTCTCTGTACATTATTGTCCGCCTCTTTGAATGCCCGATTTAAGTCCCTGATCCCATCCTCATTGGAAACGTACCCGACGGAGGAGCTCAGTGGAGTTGCGGATGTTATTTTGATCGAAGGAACACCCGTCTCCACCGATAATACAAATTAGATTTAAAAGCTCAGGTTCCTCTACGTTTGGAACCTGAGCTTTTATTTTTCACGCCGTTTCGCCCTGTGAAACCCACCCTTTTTCAGATCATCTCGAGCAAAGCCTCAATTCTTACTCTTAAGGTCTCCAGATCGGACTGGGAATAATCGGTCTCCAGTTGTAGAAATGGCAGGTTGAGGTCGTTTTTCACCACTTCTGCTATAAAGTAGGACTCTATATTATAGGTGTGGCAGCCTTGCCAGGTGAGGTCGATCACACCATCGATCTGAAAGTCATGTGCCATTCTTTTGATTAAATCCATCCGGCGGCGGTTAGGAGTCATGACCGAGCAGGGTATCTTCATGTATTTCTCAGCCAGCAGGCGCAGCGGGTCGGACTGGCTGCTTTCATCGACACGCAGTTCTACTGTTTTATAGCCCCCGCAGTTCTCCATCGCAACAACCAGGCCTCCGCATGCCTCAACCAGGGAGATCACCTTCTCACTCCCAATTCCAACGGGGGTTCCGGTGAGGAGGATGCGCGGAGTGGAACTGTCCCCTACGCAGTACCCCGCGGCAGCTTTCTCCTTTATTTCGGCTGTCAGGCTGTCGAGCAGCTTAATGCCCTCCCGGCGGTCTGCAAGAAAACCCACTTGCCACGAAACACTCAGCATATCTAGCCCGGAGATGAGTGCGGGTTTCACCTTGTTCAGATCAAACAACTCCTGCAAGGCGCGGCTTTCCTCATTGGTTATATGGATCGCCTCGCGCAGCGCTTCATCTGTTATCTGAACCTGAAAAGTTGTTTCCAGGTAACTTTTCAGTTTCTTCAGTTCCTCGTACCATAACTCCAGTGATGACGACTCGTCCGGGACCTGCGGAAGGTGCATCACATATAAAGGTTTTATCCCCTTGCTCCGCAGCACCTCGAACATCTTCTTCTTACCATCGCAGGTTGTTTCCCCGATCACCAGGTCGGAGATTAAAAAGAAAGGACATTGTTCCGTGATCGCGAAGCCGTACGAGGACTTGATCAGGGGGCACAGGTTACGCGGCAGGTCCTTTTCTGCCATGGGGATCGGCGCTTCTCGTGTACCACACAACCCAACCGGTATCGCCCCGGCGGCCAGCACAAGTTCCCGGGGACAGTATGTGCAGTAGATACCTACCACCTTGGTACCGTTCTTCTGGGCTTGCCTCATTGCCACCATACTCTCTTCTCTAAGGTTCTCAAAGTTCTCCAGCATAGCCGGTTTCAAGCTGTGATCACTCCTTTTCAGGTCTCACCGCGGTTTTCTCATCCTTTCAATAAACCCCTTGCCACCTTGTCACTATCCGTCTGAACAGGCGGATCCCGCTGTCCATCGTAAACCCCACCAACGCACTTATAATCATCAGAGCAATCAGGGTGTCAGTCTGCATCCGGGTTTGGGCTTCCACCATCGCAAACCCGAACCCGGCACTCGTGGCGATAAACTCCGCACAAATCACCGACATCCATCCGGCACCAAGGCCAAGCCTCATTCCGGTCAAGACATCAGGCAGCGAACCGGGCACTATAATGTGCAATAATATGCTGACAGGACCCGCCCCCATGCTGCGCGCCGCATTATAGTAGTCCTGCGATATGCTCTGAACACCGGCAATAGTATTTAAAAGGATCGGAAAAACACCGGAGAAGGCGATCAGGAACACCGTCGGACCATCTCCGAGCCCAAACCAGACAATTGTCAGGGGAACCCAGGCCATAATCGGGACCTGGCGCAGTGAAGAAACAATCGGCTCCAGAATTTTCAAGGCTGCTTTGGAGTACCCCATCAAATAGCCAAGTGGCAGCCCAATGACCACAGCGTAAATAAAACCCGTAGCCACTCTTCTGAGAGTTATAAGCAAGTTATTAATGATCTCCGGCTTCTGAACTGCTTGAACCAGAGCGACAAGGGTTTTCCGGGGTGGCGGAAGCAGCAGATCGCTGGCATAATGATGGGCTGCCAGCTGCCAAATAACTAACAGGAGGCAGATACCGAACAGCCACTGCCCGGGCATTTTTTGATGCCCTTTGCGCTCCAGGTTTTCTACTTGTTCTGTGATATCTGCGGGGGCACGAAGCGTACTTTCAAACGGATCCATTCTCCAGCCTCCATCCCCTTTACCTGGTTGTGAGCAGAACTGTTTAAGGCATCCTGCAATGTTTCAGGATTACTTAAAGCTACAGCCGCTTTACAAAAACCTTGCAAGATCCGGGGAAATCTGGGGTCATGCATGAAAGCCCTGCGTGCGACAAGCACATAAGTAACAAGGTCCTGGTTGTTAACCCTGGTGGAGATCCTGGTACCTGGCAATTGCAGGGCCTTTTCCACGTCCAGCACCACTCCATCAACATGACCTTTTTGGTAGGCATAAGGCAATCCCTCAGGAAGCATCGGCACTACCTGGCATTCCTCCCCGAACAAAGATCTGATTATTTTTTTCTGGTACCAACGGTTCTGTGTGATCCCTATTTTCCGGGGTTGTTCCTGGTTCCTGACAACAACCACATCCGAGTTAACCAGGACAGGCCCTACAATCTGATAACGCTTGTCTTTAGCAACAAGCACTCGGGCGGCATCAGGGCAGAGGACAGCTAGATCCACACTTCCGCTGCTCAATGCCCAATGGGCGGTGCTGGAACAGCAGTCTTTGATGGAATAGCTCTCCATGATGGGTTCTATAACTGCCTTGATCTCCTGGTGGCGAATTGCATAACTTACCAGGATGCTGCTTGAATCATCAGGAATGCCAATCTTCACCCAGGGTGAACCCCGGTCCCGGCCCACAGCTACGGCCAGCAATATCACAGCTACAACTGCAGCACCGGCGGCCGCCATGAAGAATCTTTTACTTACCGTCAATCTCAAGTGCTTTCATCTTCCAGTCCTGATAACTCATCCCCACCGGAAAGATAGGATCAACTTTGGTTTTGATGAAGTTATCAAAATCATCTGCCCCACTTTGGTCAAGCAGGGTGGTGTCCAGCCATCGGTCACAGGAACCGATCTCCATAAAATCTTCCACTTTCATCTTTTTGGCATTTTCAAAATAGTTCTTAAAACAGTTCGGGTCAATCTTCCAGGTCAGGGTACGCCCTTCCCCTACAGTTTTCATATAGATAGTCATCAAGGCCACTTCCTCAGGCACCTGATAATTCTTCGCAAAAATCCGTGCAGCCTTGACCGGATGGAGGTATGTATATTCCACTGCCCTGGTGTGTGCCAGCAGCATCTTTTTAGCCAGCTCCGGGTGTTCTTTAACGAAATTCTTATTCATCGAGTAAACACAGCAGGTTCCCCAACTGCCGTCAGGCAGGGTGGTCCAGGTTCCCAGTACATGCCCGGTCTTTTCATAGACGGCCATGGAAGCCCAAGGATCACAGCAAAAATAACCATCCAGGTTGCCGGTTTTCATGGCTAAATAAGCATCCTTATCATCCATTTCGAAGTTCTGATAGGCACTGGTCTCGGCAGGGATGCCCAGCTGCTTCGCCAGCTGCACCCACTTAGGATTATTCTTTTCAGCATCATTACCCAAAGCCACTTTTTTGCCTACGAGGTCTCTAGCAGTTTTAATTTTATTGGAGGCAACCAGATAAGTGGATCCTCCTACATGATTGTTAGCTACTGCTAAAATAGGAGCACCTTTATCAAAGGCTGTTGCTAGACCTCTTGTGCCGATATATCCCACATCCATTTGCCCGGCAGCCATAGCAGTGGGAACCTTTGCATTGCCGATAACATTCACTTTTAGCCCCAACTCATCGAAAATACCGGCATCTTTCGCAATACAGGCTCCCACCATATGGTCACAGTTGTAATAGCCCAGTTGGACAACGTAATCTTGATCTCCAGTATTTCCGCTTGTTTTTTGGGCATTGTCAGCCTCTTTGCTGCACCCCGCTCCCACAACAAGAACCAGGCTCAAGACAACCAGAAACACCATTAGTTTGTTGATTCGCACTTTTCCCCTCTCCTTTTCCAAAAAAAATTAAATTGAATTGCCTGCTGCTAAGGCATCAACAACACCGCTCCATATTGCTGGAAAATATGTCGACCAATTGATCGTTTTCCAAACGGAAGATCACGTACCCTGCACTGCTCCCCTTCATCCCTGAGAGAATCAATTCTGTTGGAGGCTGACCATCGATATCTTTAAATTGGACCTGCTGATTGGAAACCGGTGCCGGAACCGGTTCTGTCAGCCGGTAGCCGTCAGTAAAATCGATCACTGCCGCCATCCGGAACTGGTTCTTATGAATACAATAGATAATCACGGTATCATCCCTGCTGTCAGCATTGAGATCTCCCTGCTCCCACATAACAACCTGGTATTGCGGATATTTCTGCTGCCAGAAGGAGACCGCAGGAGGTAGGGCTTTTTTTGTTTGTACTGCGGAAACATTGTCACTGCCACCGCAACCTGCAAACAGTAAAGGAAATATGATCAGCAGAAGCACCCCGGCCTGCAGTTTCTTTAAAATCGGCTTCACTGCCGGCCAGCAGGCATAAAGAAAGAGTCCCACAACCAGGACAGAGCAGAGTTGGCAAACCGGCTCCGGCAGTCCCATGCTTAACTTGTTCGCCAGTCCGATGGCACGCTGGCTTTGAGACAGATCAAAATGGGGAGTAAACCCGGGGAGTAAAAGCTTATTCGTCACATACCCTACCAGCATGGAAAGCCCTACAACCCCACCACTGTAGATGGCCGCTGCACGCTTTCCAATCAACTTGTAAATGCTGAGCAGTTCCGGCAGGTTAGTAGCGGCGCCGCTCATTAAAAAGGTAATGGCTGCACCGGGAGCCGCACCACTGGCCACCAGGGCGGCTATGAAAGGGATATGGCCCACTGCACACACATACAAGATGGCACCAAGTACCGCTATGCCGAAGATCGAAATCATCCCGGGATTGCCAAGATAATGCTGGATTAAAGAACCGGGTGCCACTGCAGTGATTAATCCGGCCAGAATTATGCCCGGAATAACGTACTTACTAACCTGAACACCCAGGTCACCAAATCCCCACTCCAGCCCTGCCAGGAGCTTTTGGAAAAGGCTCACCTGACCGGCATCCTCAAGAGCAACAGGCTCCTTTATGTCACCAGTCCCCGGAGCGGATAACTCTTTACCGGCCAGGGCATTTCCTATGATGCCGATCAGGAGCGGGACAATAAAGCCGGTTATCAGGTAAATCACAGCAATTTGCGGCCCGAGCAATCCAAAAGCCAGTAAAACAGCAGCCGGATTAATAATTGGAGTCGCAACCATAAAAGCCAGGGTTGGTCCCAGGTAAGCCCCGGAGTAATACAGGCCCAATCCCAAAGGAATAACACCGCAGCTGCAGACCGGCAGCAACATACCAGAAATGGTAGCTTTACACAGTGCGGGAATACTTTTATTACCCAGCATGCGCTGAAACCTGTCCGGGGTTAAGATATTATGCAGCAGGCCGGCGACCACGAAGCTGATTACCAGCCATGCTGATGTCCCGTTGAGTATGTCGATACTGGCAGTTATCGTACGGTAAATTACATCCCCGATTACAACCATGGCAGTTACTTACCAACTGCTTCCTCTATGGCCTTCTCAATAATCTCCCTGCTCAGATTGTCAAACTTCTTCGTACCGTTAATGATCAAAGTTCCTTTACTGACAGGGCCATACTGGCGCAAGTAATCGAAATCCTTACCGGCGTGGTATATCCTGACATCCACATCATCCTTAAACCTGCCCGCCACTTCCTTGACACACTCCTCGTAACCAGCACAACAGGGGCAGGTATTTATGAATTCAACCTTTACCTTTGCCACATCAAGCCCCCCCTTACAGAAATTCTAAAGTGTGATCACCTGATCAACGCCGCCTGCATTTTTCAAGGCGACGTAGAGGCTTGGGAAACACCCCACATGGGCGCCGGGAATCAGGTCTCTAGTGATACCTCTTTCGTCGGCGCACTGGTCACAAGCCATCAGCAGCATCCCCGTCTTTTCGTGTAGGGCCTGCAAACGTTCTCCCATTTCGGTCCCTTTCAGCAGCATGAAAGTGTTATCCATAAAAAAGAACATCCCGACGACTTCAGCACCGTGCCCATCCTGTTCCAACTGGGGAACAATCATTTTGCTCAAGATCTTTTGACAATTGGTTGTTGCAAAAACATAGGCAACTTTCATCCAAAACCCTCCTCGTGATTATTCATTCGAAAAGATGGGCTTCCATGTTTAAAAACTAAAAGTCGCTCCCGTCCCCATGCCTTTCGATACCCCCTCTCCCTGATCGCTGTGCAAAATATCCATCAGGTAGCAGACAATCTGGTAATACTGCCTGCTCCTGCGCTGGCGCGGCCGCTTCAGACGGATAGGGACATCTGCTATTATGCGTCCTTCACAGGCAGACATCACGATAACCCGGTCGCTGAGATAAACAGCCTCCTCTATATCGTGGGTGACCATGAGCACGGTAACGGGGTCCTTCAGAAAGATATTTTCCAGGTCCTCCTGTAGCTTATGGCGCATCTGAATATCGACAGCCCCCAGCGGCTCATCCATGAGCAAGAGTCGTGGACGACACGCCAACGCCCTGATCACTGCCGTCCTTTGTTTCATTCCCCCCGAAAGCTGGTACGGATACAGATTTTCCTTACCCTCCAGTTTGGCCAGAGTGAGCAGCTCCCTCAAGCGCTCCTCCCTGATGTTAGGGGGAACACGCTGCAGCTTCATCGGGTAAAGAATGTTTTCTTTGAGCGTCATCCAGGGGAACAAGGCATAATTCTGAAACACAACCGCCCTATCAGTGCCAGGGCCTGAAACTAAAGTTTCGCCAACGACCACCCTTCCGCCACTGGGTCGGGAAAACCCCGCAATGATATTTAAAAGAGTGGTTTTACCACATCCCGAAGGGCCGAGAAGAGACAAAAACTCCCCATGGTTTACAGTAAAGTTTATATCATTCAAAACAACGTGCTTGCTTCGCCCATGAGAGAAGACTTTGATCAGGTTCTCCACCTTAAGCTCAGACATGACAGTTCTGCCTCCAGTTAAACTAAAGCTCTCCCACCTTAGCAGCCCTGCACGATGTTCCCAACCGAAATAATTATTTATATAATTATGAACACTGCTATAATATCCTGCTATGGCTGTCATGAATTTTTGTTATAGATCGTCTCACCCACTACAGGGACCCCAAAGCCTCACCACCAGGACACAGGACAAGCTATCGAACCAGCATAATATTCCAGCTCAATGCTTTGACAGCTTTGGTTGGCAGCGAAACCTTACCCCGCAAGGCAGGGAGATTATGGCCTTTGACCGGAGACTCATCCGCTCTGCCGGAATATGGATACGTATCCCTCCGCGTCACACCCAGCCGCACATCAGAATAACCGGTAAGCTACGATCCCTGTCGACCTTCGCATATACATACGGTTTTCATGATTAAACCAATACTCCGCGTGTCAGAATATTCCATTTTTCATTATTTCTTGACGACAATTAAAAACTCATTACACCCCGGATACCAGGGCAGTGGCTTAAGGTAGACATCCACAGGATCATATCCGGCCCACTTTACCATGTTTAAAGCCTGCTCATTGCAATCAATTATGAGGGAAATAGCGTTTCCCGTTGACGATAACCACCACGATAAAACTTAAGATCTCCATAACAGTCTTGGTTGAAGGCCGGTCGGTCTTCTTCTTGCCCGGCAGCAGCACGTATTGCTTGTTCTTTTTCAAACTTTTGCGCACCCGGTACTCCAGGTAGGAAGCAATTAAAAGCACCAGGATAAAAACATAACCGAGAGCCTGGATGCGGTTGGGTTTTTCCAGGTAGACAGGGCCGAGGTAGACCGGGCTCTTCAAGAACCGGAACTTGCTCTCTATCGAAGTCTGGTTTTTGTATTCCTGGAGAATCCTGCGGTCATCCCAATTTTGCTTAT
>DULK01000079.1 GCA_012840385.1 Syntrophomonadaceae bacterium | reverse complement strand
TTTTCATGAGCCTTAATATGATGTTTACAAGTTCCAGGACTGTTACTGGTTTGTCAAGTCCAAAGTTAAAAGCTTCCCCCTTCAAAGAAGGGTCCTCAATCACTGCGCGACCCAACGTCAAATACGCACCGACTACATCCTTCACGTATATATAGTCCCGAACGTACTTGCCGTCACTCCGAATCACGGGCCTTTTCCCGGCGAGGACATCACGAATAGTTCCCGGAACGATCCGTTCAAAATTAAGATCCCCACCGCCATATATGTTACCGCATCGTGCAATAACAATCGGAATATCATACGTTATGGCATAACTTCTTGAAATCAGGTCAACACAGCTCTTAGATACGTCATATGGATATGTACCCCTCAAAGGATGAGTCTCTTTATATGGGAGGTATTCGCTCTCTCCATAAGCCTTGTCGCTAGATGCAACTACTACAGCATTTACATTACTCCCATAGACTCTAAGCGCCTCTAATAGGTTCCATGTCCCCCGTACATTGGCCTCTAGCGTCCCCAAAGGGTAATTGCGTGCAATCCCCACCTGAGTCTGCGCCCCGAGATGAAAGATTACTTCAGGCTGATACTCCGCGATAATCCTACAAAGCTGTGGGAAACTCTCAAGTTCCCCTCTAGCACGTACCACCTTGCCAAGGGTCCCTGAGGTTATTGCAACGGAACTCGGAACCTCATCACGTAGGAGAGCCACTACATCGGCGCCAATACGAACAAGGGCATCCAAGAGCCAAGATCCAACCAGCCCGGTTCCTCCGGTCACAAATACTCGCTTTCCCTTCAGCCATCTATGAGAAGTAGCTACATCTACCATACCTTCCATGGTGCCTCTCCTTTTTCCCAAAGCTCGTTTAGCCTCTTCACATCCCTCATGGTATCCATAGGGTGCCAGAACCCCTCATGCATATATGCAGACAGTTCCCCTCCAGCAGCTAACGACTCAAGGGGCTCTCTCTCCAAGATGGTTTCATCGTCTTTGAGGAAGTCAAACAGCCGGTTTGAGAATATGAAGAATCCCCCGTTGATCCACCCCTCTCCGGCCTGAGGCTTCTCTGTGAAACTTTTGACCTTTCCGTGTTCCAATTCAAGTGCTCCAAACCTTGATGGAGGTCGCACAGCAGTAAGCATACAAGGACATCCAGCAGCCCGGTATTCCTCAATCTGACGCCTAATATCTATGTTGGCTACCCCATCACCATATGTAGCGAAGAAGAATGGATCCCCTTCAACATGCTTTCGCAGTCTTAGAATCCGCCCACCAGTTTGCGTTCCCATACCGGTATCCACAAGTGTCACATTCCATGGCTCTGCTGCTCCATTCATAAGAGTCACATTTCCCTTGGCCAAATCAATCATGATATCACTATTCAGCGCACAATAATTGAGGAAATAATTCTTGATGACTTCTCCTTTATAGCCTAGGGCAATTATGAAATTTCTGAGACCGTAATGAAAGTATATCTTCATTATGTGCCAGAGGATTGGGCGTCCCCCAACCTCTACCATAGGCTTGGGTCTCACTGTGGTCTCTTCGGCTAATCTGGTCCCGAAACCACCAGCTAGAATTATAACCTTGTATTTGGAGAGATCCATCCTATCAGCCCCTTTTATATTCTCTATAAGGTCATTCCCTTCGTTTCTCTCAATCTACAAGTAACTTTGAATCACCGATTGCCATGTCTAGGAGGTAACCTACCGTTCAGGTGAGCAGCACCTGCGTACCATTGATATTAGTGTCAATAAACGAAGCGGGGTCAAGAATGCTTCGGTCCACGTGCGATTCCGTTGCAAGGTTAACTACTACATCAAATTTCGATTCTCCCTGAACAAGAGCATCTACCAGCCCGCGACCGGCAATATCTTCCTTGATAAACGCGTATCGCGAATTTCCCTCGATATCTCACAGGTTTTCAAGGTTCCCCGGATATGTCAGCTTATCCAGGTTAGTGAGGTGCCAATCAGGCTGATTCCGCAGAATGTACCTTGTGAAATTACCCCCTATGAATCCTGCGGCACCTGTAATCAAAACCTTCACCGGGCTCTCCTTCTCCATCCGAGTTTTTTTGACAATGCCCACAACACCACTTGGTCAACCCGTACATTTCTGCTTAACCATATTTACCGGCTTAACCCTAATACTCCCAATCGAAATCCCCTGCTTCCGGATGCCGGGCAACGGCTTCTTTGACGATGCTGCAGATTTCACTAAGCCCTTCCGGGGTTTTTGCTTCGCACCTCGCCACGAGCACAGGCTGGGTGTTGGAGGCGCGCACCAGGCCCCAGCCTTCGGGAAAAATTACCCTCACCCCGTCTACATCAACAACTTCATATTCCCGGCGAAACTCTTCCTTCAGGCGCTCCACCACTTCGAATTTATCCTCATCGGGGCAGGGGATGCGTATTTCCGGAGTAGCATAATACCTGGGCACATCTTCTAGAAGCTGTGAGAGCGTCTTGGGTGTATTGGATAATATTCTCAACAGCCTTCCTGTAGCGTAGAAGGCATCGTCAAAGCCAAAGTACTCGTCGGCGAAGAACATGTGGCCGGACATCTCTCCGGCAAAAACCGCTCCCGTCTCCCTCATTTTGGCCTTGATCAGAGAGTGGCCTGTTTTATAGAAGAACGGCCTCCCTCCCAGGCGGACTACCTCGTCGACCAGCGCCTGGGAGCACTTGACCTCGACGATCGCCAAAGCCCCCGGGTGGCGGGCCAGAATCTCCCGCCAGAAGAGGCACATCAACAGATCTCCCCAGATGATATCTCCTTTTTCGTCAATCACACCGATCCTATCGGCATCACCATCGTAAGCCACACCCAGGTCAGCCCCGTCCTCCAAAACCGCCTCCTTCAGATCTTCCAAATTGGCGGCAACCACAGGGTCCAGGTGATGGTTGGGTAAGGCGGGGATCTGATTCACAGTTAAGGGGGATTACCTCACACCCTCAGGCCCTTAAGATCATCTCGGCAAAAAGAGAGGCAGTTCCGTTGCCGCAGTCCACGGTAACTTTTAACCTGCGCGGGCCCAGCTTGATCTTCTCCTGGAGCATGGCGAGATATGGGGCTTCTATACCCTTACTTTCCATTCTGCCTTTCCCCGATTTGAACCTTCCGGTTTCTGCCATTTCTTTTAACTTTAAGATCTCTTCCCTGTAGAGCGTCCCTTCACCGCAGGCCAGCTTAAAACCGTTCTCATCGGGAGGGTTGTGGCTGCCGGTGATCATCGCCCCTCCTTTAATGCCGCAGTGCAACATGGTGTAGTAAAGAACCGGGGTTGCCACAAGACCGATATCGATGACCATACACCCGGTGATAATCAGCCCTGCTGCAAAACACCGCGCAGCCTCTCCGAGCTGAGGCGGCTGTCCCGCCCCACCAGCGTCTTTGAAATCCCACACTCCCGGACATAAGTGCCAAAGGCCCGGCCCAAAAGCCAAATCTTTTCATCCGGGAAATCCCGCTCTGCGTAGCCGCGAACGTTGTACTGGCGGAATATCTGCCGGTTAAGATTAACCAACTCTGCTGTATGGTCAGAGCCTCTCGCCGGAGCCGCCAGCCATAATGACAACTGCCGTTTTAAAGAAAGAGAGTCCTCCTCCGGACCCCGGATTAAGCACTGGGCAGAGCTTGCAAACTATCGTTTTTATGCTCTTTAGAAATTCGTCAAAAAGCTGGAACTTCCTGCCGATTTCTTTTAATTCTCAAAAATTTTCCGCCTCAACATTTTTTAAAATATAAACAAAAAAGCAATCTGGGATTTTAAAAATACAGCACCGATCGGTATTTGGTAAGCAAAATGAGAGTTGATACACTGAACTCACGGGCGAGTGTGCTCAGGAATCAGCGCATTTCTTCCTGACTTCATCGATGGGCTTGTTATTCCGAGAAGAGATGCCTTTCCAAAGCAGGGAGCGGAAAACAGTTGCCGCCGTAGAAATAGAGACAGTGGTGGCGTCAGGTGTTGTATGTCCTATCCGCAAGGTGCTCCGCAAGCTGGATCTTCTCACGCTCGGGAAGCTCCAGGAACTCCAACCCAGCGGGCAAGCCGCGCGAAGCCCTTCTTCACTCCTTTTTAAGCTAGCAAAGACCATCTTTTCCGCCGGTGCCAGGGTGTCCTCGAAAGCCACGACCTGAACTTCCTCTGATCAGCCCGGTTGAGGGCATCCTCAATGCTTTTTTAGCCGTGCCGGTCCAGTAGAGATAAGGCCACGGCGACGGCGCTGGCAGGTATCCAGTCGCCGTAAACAAGAACCGCGGCGCAGGTATCCAGGTCGTCCAGGTCCAGGTAATAAAACACCTCATTTTCCCAGGCATCCCGGCAGGTTATGAGAACATTCTCCAGCTTGTCTTCCAGCCTGGCCGCACCTAACAGCAGGGGATGCCGCTGGTCCGCCTGCATCCCCAGGGCGTAGAAGAAAACATGACGCCTATTCAATACGATACCCGTTTCCTCACGGGCCTCCCTTACGGCAGCCAGGAAAGGATCTGGCGGCACCCCTTCACACCTCCGGTCGTTCCAGCTCACGGCACCGGTGACAGAGGTAACCAGCTTGCCGCCGTAAATCGGGAGGTCTTTGGGGCGGCGCCCGACGAGCAGCTTGTTATCCGCGTCAACCACGTTCAGGTGCAGGGTCAGCCCGTTGCCCAGGTGAGAGCAATCCAGCACCTCTTTAAAGGTCATCTTTTGGCCGACATCCGCCCGGTGTTTGTTGAGCACATCCAGAACAGGCGCAGGCAGAACAACGGGCTTAAACGTAGGGGTGAGGGCCAGGTTTGTGCAGATGAAGTCAAAATACGAGAGCGGACTGAAGGATAAAATCCATTCGGGCGGCTCATCATTGCGAGGGAACACCAAAGTAAACGATTCCAGCCTGACGATCTGTCCATCGGTAAGCCTTAAAAACCCCTCTCTGCTGTAGGCCTCAACGATCTTCTCCCGGTAAGGCAGCAGGTCAGAGGGAAATTTAAAACGGGATTCGACCTCCTTGCAGTGAATCTCGGCAGGTGACAGGCGCCGGGGCTTATCGAGATCCACTCCATCGGCCAGAATAAAAGGAACGGAGGGTGTCCACCTGCCTATCCTGAACTCGAGGTGGTACGGCAGCCGGAGCTGCCTGCGCTGCTTATAATACCTGCGGAGCCAGATTACCGCGCCGCTTCCAGCTGATACTAAAACGGTGGTGATCACGCTGGCCAGCACGTCTTCTGCCTGCCTCTTAACGGCACCGACAAGCCAATTATTGTGATATAAAAGAAGAATGAGAAGAAGTACAGTTAAACTAAGAGAAGTAATTATGACGGTGACCTGCTTTTTCCTCATTCAAACGATTTTACTCCTTGGTAAACAATTTGACTCTCGAACGGAGTACAATTTTTATTTTCGGACACGAGGTCTTATAGTTCTTAGAATTTAGTTTTAAATTTGGGATTCGACAAAAGGCAGGATTTTCCTACCTTTTGTGCTGATTCACAGAAATTTTTTGGATCTTGATATTATGCCCACAATTTAGCGGATAGGAGCTTAAGGTACCGGGGTAGGATGCCTGGTGGCGGCAGGTGCCGTAGATCCCGATGTCGGTGCTCTCGAAACAGCCATACGCCTTCCGGGTGGGGCGCACCTTGTAGAGGACCTCCTCGAATGAAGGGATCTGGCGGCACCCTCCTTGCTATTGCCTGCGGCCGGGTTGTTCCATCCTCCTGGAACCGCGGGAGCCGCTGGGATAAGGAAATCAATTGGGGGGTTAGCGTTGTTTGGGTTTTTCCGGGAGCCAATGCAGAATCCTGTTTTTCCACAACCTCACCCTGGGGCAGAAGTTCGCGAAGCTGAAGCAGCAAGCAAGTGGAAGTTCTTAATTTTCAATGATTTTTTGCTCGGGGATGCCATTCTCCTGCTTATCGAAACTGCGATTTTCCTGATCCAAAAAATTTACATGGATTTAGTAATGTGGTATCTTTGAGAAAAATGGATTTCTTCTTAAATTAATAAATCTGTATAGGGAGGCGAGAAAATGAACCGGATAATCGAAGTAATATATGAAGACAATGTATTGAAGCCTCTCAAGCCCATAAAAGGACTGAAAAAAAACGAGAGGACATGGGTGATTATTTGCCCTCATCCGAAAAAGAAAGCTTTACGTGAACTGGTAGGAACGCTGTCCTCCGAGGAAGCAGAAGAGATGCAGAAGCTTATTGATGAGGAGTTCGAAAAGATTGAAGGAGAATGGTAAGTTAGCTGTTGATACCAACGCTGTTATCGCCTACCGGGAAGGCGTCCCCGAAGTGTGCAGTTTTATAGAAGGTGCAGATATCATCCTTTTACCTGCAATCGTTTTAGGGGAATTGCTTTATGGCGCAGCAAATAGTGCCCGTCCCCAAGAAAATGAACAGGCTGTACGTAAGTTTCTTGAACAGTGCATCGTAATCCCCCCTTGCCTTGGAGCCGAAGAGGTAAAGCCCCATCAGCCGGTCCCCCAGCACATCCCGCAGCGCCTCTTTCAGCTCGGCAACCGCCTCTTTTTCGCCGGCAGTCAGATATTTCACGGCGATCCCGCCTTTCTCATGGAGGCTGTTGGGATAGCGCGTGGGAACGCAATAACCGTCGCTCGCTCCAGATCTTCCCAGGCCTGCTCCAGCCACCTCAGGCCCTCTTCAAGAAGACTTTTCCTCATATTGGACTACCCCTTCTGCCAGGACTTTTCTCAAAAAAGGCTTATCCTTTAACGCCTCAAAATTTTCCCGGCATAGACTATAATATCGGCATCCACCCGGGGCATGAGCTTCTGGTAGATCCAGGCGCTCCTTTCGACAAACGGCAAGTCGCTCTCCATTACCACCACCAGAAGATCGATGTTTATGAAAAGACCCAGGCGGCCGCGCGCCAGCGAACCGAAAAGCACGATCTTTTCCCCCCCAGCCTGGAGAGTTCCTCCGTGAGACGCGCCGCCTCCGAGCGCAGCAGAGCTGCGTGCCCCTTCCTTTCTTCCTCAAGCCGCGCTGCGTCCACCAAAAACCACCTGCCCTGACAGAACATTCCTCAGCTTCTCACCAATAGTTTATCATAATTTGTTCCGGTCAAAACAATGCTCCCAGCTCACCCGCCTTGAAACCGTCGCCCACCATACCCCCGGCGTCCGGCAGGCCAAAAAAAGCAATACTAAAAACATAGGGAGGGCTTTGCTTCAGAGAGAAATCTCCATTTTCCCATTTTTTGCTTTTCATGAAAAGGCCTTTTCCATAACTTCATACGAAGCCCCGGCTTCGCGAACCCGGTATACCTTAACGGCAGGCCCCTCTTTAGGGTCAAAATCCACAAACTCGACAATTTTGAGTGTCTTGCCTTTCGGCGGCAGCAGTAATGGCAGCAAACGAGTGGTGATTTCATCGTGGTGGCTGGTAAGAAATATCTGCCTGCTTTGGGCCGGATCATCACCGTAGGCAAGCATTCTGATGAGGTGAGCATCGGCGGCCAGGTTGTTCAAATCAAATGCACTTGACACGTCATCAAGGCAAATGAACCCAAACGGGTGATCTCGAACACCGCGGTTCAGCGCCAGCATATATGCAATCGCTACCTGGTTTAGCTGGGCGGTAGACAAAATAGAGGCAAAATTATAGTTCGATTGCCCTTGTTCCTTCCACCGCATTAAAGTAATTTTTCCCTCTTGATCTCGCCCAAAACGAACATTTTCGGCCAGATCTCCTGCCGAGCCAAACTGCAGCAGGAAAATTTCTAAAGCCTGGTTTAACTGATCTATGTACTGTTCTGTTAAAGCTTTATCTTTGATTTTTTTGAACCATTCTTCAATTTTTCTTTTGTTCGCCCAGCTTACAAAACTTTCTAGCTGCTTGTCCGCCTGTTGAAGCCCAGGGGTCCACTTCGATTTCACTTCTTCCCTGCGCTGCTCAACAACTTGCCAATTTCGAAGCGCATCTACGGCCTCGTTCCAGGCAGCTTCAAGCTGCGCCCGGTCTCCGGAAGAGATATCTGGAAACCGTTTCTCCAAATCAGACCGGGCCTTAAGAAAATCGTAATAATATACACCCTCACCACGGCAGATTGGCTCAAGCTGCACATTGAAGACAGCCTTCCACAACTCTAAAACCCTTAATACGTTTTCAATTAATTTTTCTTTTTTACTCAATTCGTTTAGCCGCTCTTGATTCACTTTCATTTTTTGATAAAGTTGTGCTGTTTCTTCTTTAAGTTGCCGGAACTCTTTCCATTTTTCTTTTAATTTTGTTAAGTAATAAGTTTCATCATGTCTGAACGCTTCCTGCCCTAATTCGTCCTGGATATTCCGGTTGTCCACTCTACTTAAATAATGCAGCGATGCTAAGAGCGGTATTATACCCATCCATATCCGGAGGCCGGCATCTGGTACCGGGAGATCTCTTTCGACTACTAGAATTTCCATACGTTTTCTCATTAAAGCTATTTTTTCGTAACAGGCTTTGTTCTCTTTCTCCAGGGCCTCCTTCTCTTTTCTCAATTTAACGAGATCCAGGTCGGTAGAGAAACGTTCCGGCAGGTTTTTCAGCAATGTTTTTAGATTAGAGATATTCTCATCCGAGCGGATTACCGGCTGAAAAATCTCCGAGAAAATCTCTTTTCTTCTTGCCTCAATATATTTTGCCGCTTCGTCGAGCACCTCACATACCGGCATTCCACTCAGTTGTTTGCCTGTTAGAGACTCTACCCACCTTTGAAGTCTCGATTCATATTGTTTGGCGAAACCCTTTTTTGTTACTATCTGGGTTGGCCACTCTACGACAATCTCCTTTTTTAAATCCCGTAAAGGAAAAATTCGTTCCAATTTCGCGGCATACTCCACAGCTTTGCTTACGAGAGGTTCTTCGTCACCCACGTAAACCCGAAATTTTTTTCTTAAATTATCTACTTCCGCAGAAGCCCGAACGAGAGCATTTAACAACACTTTTTCACCGGGAATATCACCGACAAAAGCCTCTGCCACGCCGGACAGACCATTCTGATTTCTTCCTAAAAGATTTTCCACACCATCCTGATAGTAAAAACAGCTATTGCGAAGGAAATGATGAAGAAAACCTCCGTCAGGAAAGCGCTTGAAGCTTGGTGCATCGCTCTGTTGAAGGCGCGCGTAATATTCTTCACCATCCCACGCTACGATTTCCACATTAGCTGCCTCACGACCAGGGGTATAATGATTAATATATTCCTGAAAAGCTTGTTCTTCACCACTGCCAGACCCGATTCGCGGCTCAATTGAACCGGTTGCAACCAGCTCAATCGCTTCGATAACAGAAGTCTTGCCATAGCCGTTGTTTCCGGTCAGGATCACCACATCAGCTTCGCAGTCTATCGGCTGCTCTTTCGCAAAACACTTAAAATTCTTCAGGACGATCTTGCTAATTTTTACCGGCTTCTTCATGAGATGTTTCGCCTCTCACCCCAGTAATGGAACTTGCCTTTTGGACAAATCGATTAACTATATCATCTTCCAACTCATTTACCGGAGCCCTGCTTTTGTCATTCTGTTCTGCTTCCACTAGTTCACAAAAGATTTCTTCGAGGCTCCAGACGGGATCAAGGAACTTTTCATGAGTAAAAACTTCCGAGGCTGCCCGCTTCCATTCCTCAGATGAAACTTTCTCCAGTTTCCATTCAACATCACCGACAATCATTAATGCAGCATTCAGCACCCTGACGGCAGATGCCACATCGTCAGTTCCGGAACCATCTGCCTCCGAAGGCAACAGATGGAGCACGTATTCTCCGCCCGTAAAACCCTGCTGTGCAAACTCTCTTTTTGCAGATGCGAAATGATCATGGTCTGGAGCCAGATAAAAAACAAGTAAACTCTGGTTGGTATTATGATATTGTATTGCATATTTGATAAGGCGGATAGATTTTCTCAGAGGATCCGAAACGGTTTCCCATTCCCCCTCTGGCGCGAATAACGCAACCACCCACGCCGTAAATGTATACATCGACACAGGAGGCAATGCTTTCTCCCGCTCAAAAAATTCCTTTTTAAAATCAATTCTCCGCTTCGGGGTTCGCAAACCATCAATATAACTAATGATATTTTCCAGTTTGTTCGGCATTAACGGATCTCCTCCACCCACTGTTTCCAGTGGAGACTCTTACTTTGAAGCACGCCAGGGTCATGAATAAGGTTTTTTAATTTGCTTATAACATCATCCAAGGATTGGGCACCCTGAAAACAGTAAACATCAGGAACAAAATACAATTGAATAAACTGGATTTCATTGTTTATCTGTTGCTTCACGGGAACAATCTGAGGGGCAAGGCCTTTTCCGTTCAATACAAAAACCAATCCAGCCAAATTCGAAATATTACCGAAACTCGTCCGTGAAGAGGTTAGCCTGTAACATGCTTTTTCTCCACAGACGTAAACTGGCCAGCTGATTGTCTCTTTAGTAGTGGAACAGATATAGACCAAAAAAGATCCCGCGGCAGAAGGCCGCGGCCATTCCTCGCTTTTTTCTGCGCCGAAGGCTCGATAGCACAGCCACCAAAGCAAATAGAGCATACAAAGGGCTACAGGCTCATCACGGAAAGCAATGTATTCGCCGGATTCGTATTCGTGCTCAGGATAAATGAGATTATGATGCAAGCGCGAAGCCGGAAGGTCCTTCCCTTTTGAATCCGCTTCAGGATCAAAACGAAATAAGGCTCTAAAAGCTTTCTCCAGTGGGTGACTTAAATTATCGGCACCTCTGCCAACGGCAAGGACGTCTTGGAAGAATTCTCTAAACAACGATCCGGACATCCCACCAATAGGAAGATAGGCTCCCAGCACGCTCTCAGGAATAAAATATTTTTCTGCAAGAAGCTTTTTCAGGAGCAGCCAGTAGATAACACCCCAAAACTGTTCCATTTCAAGATTCTCACCGGAAAACTCAAGATGCTGATCAAATAGCGCTTTATCCCTTTTTGTAAAAGCAGCTTCTCTCACATCATCAATCTTGATTCTGTTTTGTCCATGCGCCCGCAAGTAAGAACAAAGGATCTGGTATTGATAAAAAGTGAGATCGCCCCACTCTGCTATAAAAGGAGAATTGTTGTTCTCCCATGGATTCTCTTTCCGGTCCTGATCTTCATCGGACGAATTACGAGATAAAGAGTAATCTTCGGAGCAATCTTCGAATTCTTCCATTACCTGCAGTACAGTATGCCTTATCTGCGGCTCCTCGCTTCCAAAACCTGAAAATAAAATCGATTTTATCCGGCAGCGATCACGAAACATATCTTTAGCCCATTTATTCCGACGCCATGTCTGCAGCTGCCTTTCGGTAAGTACAATTTCTACTTTGCTGTGCTCGCACTGATTTGTATGAGAATCATTGTATTTCCCGGCACATCCATTAATTTTATATAGATGCAGCAAAGGATAATTTTGGTTATGGTTGTTTTGGAAACGGCGGTATTCAAATAAGCCGGTAACAACTCTCACCTGGTTAGTGTTTCTTACCGGTTTCGGAAAGCTTTCAATATACGCTTTCTCCATGCAGCAGTCATAATTTGTGGTTATAATTTCCTCAATAAAACCTTCACGAACTATGTAGGCTATATATTTGTGAGAAGAAGCAGATTCAATATTGGCAAACTCCGTAATCCTTAAAAGCTGATGGGCTTCATCTACATCATAGAGATTAATAAAAATTTCCGCTAAAACTGCCAGGCCTAGTTTAGAAAGTTGATCCAGGCAGACCTCTGTTTCGCTCTTGCATATCCCATTTAAAAAAACTTTTAATTCATGAGAAGATTCGGCAGCTTTAAGCAATTCGGCCGCAAATTTTTTAGTCATTTCGGGAGTCCTCGTAAGCCCGTCGGGGCAGGCTTTGTAGCTGACCCCTGCGCCCAGGAAAGGAACAACCAAATTGTTGTAAAAGCGATCAACAAGTCGTTGAAGCTTACCCACGATGCTCTCCCACCCTGATTCGCACCCCCCAATCCCTTCGCTGCTGCTCATCTGCTCACTTCGGGTAGTAGCTGGCATGCCTAATAAAGGCAAACCAAGCAAGATTAGGTATTCAACAGCACTAAAAAATATTTTCTCGCTTTTTTTGCTTTATCCTTGTTAAAAAATGTCATCTTTTGTCGAACCACCCGTCGTTGAAGGTCAAGTTCGGGAATGAAGGCTTCCCGTTAGTTCTGCAAGTTGTGCTTTTTCCTTCTTCGCCCTGGGACAGGGGTTCGTGAAGCTGAAGCAGCAAGCGAGTTGTGCAACCTACAAGCAGCTCCAGGACCCGTGGGAGGCCGGTGACGGTGGAAGTTCCAATTTTCTAAGTCTCTTTGTTCGGGGATGCCATACTCCTGCTTTCCGAAACTGCGATTTTTCCTCCATAAATTTACATGGATTTAGTAATGTGGTGATCTAATGGTGCGGTGTCTTTGAAAAAAGTGGATTTTCGCTTCATCCAGGAGAAAGTCCGCTGAAAATTCCTGCTTGTTCAGCCCGGTAATGACAGCCGGATCACAAAAGCTAAAGCATCCAGGTCGTCAGGGATAAAAACCCCGGCCTCTTCGAGGTGTGCAGTTCCTCTGGCATATGGGCTTGCGGCTTGCTGCTGGTGTAGCAGTAGATGCAGTAATGTTGGCAGGTGTTGTATGTCCCGATGTCGATGCTCTCAAAGCAGCCGCATTGGGAACGGGTAGGGCGGAAAACCAGGTTTTTAAATTTCGCTGGTCTGTTTGTAACCCTAGAGCATATAAAAAATATTACTTATGGGTTGTTAGTCTACTTTTCAGCCGGTCTACCACGGTAAGGGCTTCCGCGTTAAAGTCTCCCCGACAGCCGAAACTGATCTTCTTGATGAGAGAAGCGACTATCTCACCTATTTCGTCACTTTCCCCGTTCCGGGCGATGAAGATCCGGCTGTGCCTGGTGGCGGACATCTTTTCCCGGTCGGTGAACAGTTCCTCCCGGAGCTTTTCCCCGGGGCGGATGCCGGTAAATTTGATCTCGATATCCTCACCGGGCTCCAGGCCGGAGAGGCGGATCAGGTCCCGGGCCAGGTCGACGATCTTGACCGGTTCCCCCATGTCGAGGACGAAGATCTCCCCGCCCCGGGCCAGCGCCCCGGCCTGGATGATCAGCTGCACCGCCTCGGGGATGGTCATGAAGTAGCGCTCCATGTCCGGGTGGGTCACCGTAACGGGGCCGCCCCGGGCGATCTGCCGCTTGAATATGGGAATGACGCTTCCCCGGCTTCCCAGGACGTTGCCGAAGCGGACCGCGGCGTAGCGGGTTCTCCCGCCCCGGGTCTTGCTTTCCCCGTCGAAGTGCTGGATGATCAGCTCCGCCGCCCGTTTCGTTGCTCCCATCACGCTGGTCGGGCGGACGGCCTTGTCGGTGGAGACGAGTATAAAAATCTCCGCACCATACCTTTCTGCGGCGGAGGCGACGGTGTATGTTCCGAAAATGTTGTTGGAAACGGCGTGCTCGGGGAAACGCTCCATCATGGGCACATGTTTGTAGGCGGCGGCGTGGAAGATCACCTGCGGCCTGTACTCCTCGAAAATACGTTCGATCCGCTCTCTGTCCCTGATATCGGCCAATTGCACCGGGGCGTCAAGCCCGGGAAACCGCTCCCGCAGCTCCTGCTCGATTTCAAACAGGTTGTTTTCCGTATTGTCCAGCAGAATCAGGGAAGCCGGGTTAAAGCGGGCGATCTGCCGGCACAGCTCGGAGCCGATGGAACCGCCCGCTCCGGTGACCAGGATAACCTTCCCGGCCAGGTATGCCGCAATCTCGTCGAGGTTCAACTGCACCGGCTCCCGCCCCAGCAGGTCCTCCACCTGGACCTCCCGGATCTGGCCGACGGATACCTTGCCGTTGATCAATTCGTACACCCCCGGCAGGGTCTTCAGCCTGGCTCCGGTTTTCTTGCAGATATCGACAATCTCCCGGATGACCCGCCCGGGAGCGGAAGGGATGGCGATAATTATTTCATCCGCATCAAACTTCCTGACAATGCGGGGAATGTCTTCACGTTTGCCGAGAACGGGAAGCCCCAGGAGGTACAGGCCGTGTTTGCGGGGATCGTCGTCGATAAAGCCCACCGGCTCGAGGCCGAGCGAAAGGTGGTTCCGCAGTTCCCGCACAACAACCGCCCCGGCATCCCCCGCTCCGACGATCAGGGCACGGCGCCGCAGGGCCGGGACAGTTGCCGCTCTGCCTTTTTTACTTGCTCCGGAATCCCTGCGAAACTCGCGGAAAGAGCGGAGACAGAACCGGCTCCCGCCTGTGAAAATCAGGTTCAACAGCCAGGCAAGGAGGTAAATGCTCCGGGGGAGCGGATGGATGGCCCCTTGATGATAAATAAAGACATACGCCACCGCCACCACAAGCAGGCCGGCAGCCGTGACTCCCTGCAAGATGTCGTAGATCTCTTTTACACTGGCATACTGCCACATCTTCCGGTAGAGCCCGGCATAGTAATAGGCGAGCAGGGTCAGCAGAGTAGCGGCCGGGGCTATATAAAGGTAAGCGGCGGTATATTCCGCCGGAACGGCACCGTCAAAGCGGAGGAAGAGCGCCCCCAAGTAGGCGCAGTTGACCAGCACTGCGTCAAGAATAATAAAGACAAAGGCCAGCTGCTTCCTCCCCATTCCCGCTGCTCCTTCGGCAATCAAGCACAAGCCTCACTGCAATTTAAAGGATTGCGCCTGAAATAATCCAGTGTAAAGGCTGCGAAAACACCCACCATCAGGCCCAGTACTCCCGCCACGGCGATGTTCAGCTTTTTCCGCGGGCGCACCGGGACCGTTGGGATGGCCGGCTTTTCAATAACTTCTATCCCCTGACTGCTGTTCAGGCTCTGTTCGAGCGAGAGCTTCTTGTCCAGCAGCTTCTCCCGCTGGTCCTGGAAGCGCGACAGGGCGTCCAGCAGCCTGGCCCGCTGCATTTCCACCGTCAGTCCGTTGGCTGTGCCTGCAAGTGCGGTCAGAGCATCTTTTGTGCTGCTTATGTTTTTATCCACATCGGCCAGATCTGCTTTAACACGCTTCAGTTCACTTTCGGTCAATTCCCGCTGTTTGTTAAATCCCTCGCCACCCTTGCGTGCAAAAATGGCAACCATCTTATCTAAAATTTCCCGGCCCTTAGCAGGGTCCCGGGTTTCCATAGTTACCTGGATGAGGTTGGTATCTTTTACAGGCTCTGCTTTCAGCCCTTCTTTGCAGGACCTGATTAAAGGATCTGATAAATCCAGGCCTGCGCTCTCGACGGCCTCCCGGAACAGGTCGCCGCTCTGCAGCATCTCTTTTGCCACTGCCGGTGATATAACAGTTGTGGGCTGGCCTGTGTTACCGGATATGTTGCCCAGCGAAATTACCGCCTTTACCTGGTAGACGGGGGGCAGCACGAAAGAGAGCACGGCGGCGGCGATGACGGCCGCCAGAAAAATTCCGAGAATCATCTTTCTGTAACGCCACAGAACCAGCAGCAGGTCCCGCAGGTCTATTTCCTCTTCGTAGTACATCTCCGGTCGCAACTGCGCGGTCTGTTTTTCTCCCTGATGATCCATGAGCTCACCTCGTTGACACTCCTGTAGAATCAGGAGATTATTCCAATTTGGCCGAACAATGTGGGACTCTTACCCAATATTTCCGCACAATTATTTAACATTCTACAGAATTCCGGCCATTCCTGCTTTTTCCCTGGCAAACTGATCCTTTTTCAGGCCGAACGGAAAAGGCAAAAAATTAAGGAAAGGAATCCGCCTATTTCGAACGCTGCACGGATTTAATGGTTTTAATGGTATAATATTTGAAAAAAGTGAATTTCTTCTTTAGATAAATCTACGCAAGCTGGAGACGAGAATAAGCAGCTGAATGCTTCATGTAGGAGAGCTAACGCTCTTTTCAGGGAGAGCCTTACCTAAAACGGAGGGTTGGGTCAACAGTGAATGCAGATACTGCTAAAGAGCGACGGAGAAAAGTGTGAAGTTACGGGAGTGCTGTGTGCGCCGGTCGGCTTGGGCAAATGCCACGCAACGGGTCAGCGCGTCCGCCGCTCGCTGCTGACGACGGATGAGATTACCGGCCTGACCGTTCAAGAGAAGTTGCTATATCCGTGTGAGCGTACGGGTAAAAAGACTGTAGCTGCCAACCTTGCCCGGTCTCAGGTAAGTGGTGCTCTCGTCCTGCGCGATCTGCTGTTTCCCTGTGAGGTGAGCGGGGCGCCGGCACTTCCCGATGAGCTTCAACGCTGCGCCGTTACAGGGAAGCGTGTGCTTCCCTGGCTCCTCGAGAAGTGTGAAGCCACAAATCAAAAAGTCCTTGCAGAGCTGCTTGATAGGTGTGAAGTTACCGGCAAGCGGGTTCCGGTACCGGATCTGCTTTATACTTCCTGATTGAACGACGACGGTACACAACATCGCAGAATTCCATGGTTCAACCTCCTGTGTTTTATCCTTTTTGTCCAAATTCTAAATAGAAAGCTATAATCAAATTTGTTTTTACCTACTTCTAACTATCCTTGTACTATATGCAAACAAAGCCATTTCAACATCAGCACATGTCCATTTCCCTTTCTCACGTAAACCCGATGTTACAAAAGCATTCGGATGTGGACATTGAATGCCGTTCTTATTTAACAAATTTCTTATTTTTGTAAGTATATCTAGCCATAAAAAATACTCCTCAGGCCATCCCTTTTGATTTTTATTAATATACCAACCACTCCTGTGTTTTACAGCTTTCAAATCGAGCCAATTGCATTTCGTAAAAGACGAGTAACCTTTGCCAAAAACACGAACAATTCGAGAATCAATTGCACCCGCAATTCTAGGGTTTGCAAACCTTATAATCTTTGAAATGTAGGTAGGCCCGAGACCATCAGTCTCCTTGCACAACTTATTGTACATGCTTTCAGGGTTAAATAACTCCGTATTGGTGATATAAATTATATTGGGGCATTTAACCCTTGCTGGATTTCTCAAGTTACCCCAATACACTATTTGCATGACAGCATAAGAAGAAATGTAAAGCTCCGATAATTCTTGCATAAATAGTTTTTCAATAGCAAAAATATCCCTAAAGCCCGATTGCCAGTTATCATTTCTCCAGTTATATGCTTTATATAGGGCCGTAAAATCATTACTTAGTGTAAATTTGTATATCTTATCTAAAAGAAGTCGATCCATAACATGCTCTTCCTTTTAACCACACATGATGTCGCCATCGCAAACAACTCTTGAAAATTGGGCAGATCTTTTTTTTCTATCTCCTTATTTTAACTTCGCCTTTTTTTAAGCGAGATTAATACTAGAAGATAAAATTAAAGTGAGCAAAACATGCCTAGTAGAATCCATTTTACGCATTTTCAATAATCTGTCTTCTCTGCTCATGAATTTCCTTCAAGCTGTTTTGGGCTTCATCCACCATCTGCCGTAACCGGGCTACAGCTTCCTGCACCCTTGCCTTCTGCTGTCTGGTGCAGTCCAGCGATTTGTGTATCCTGGACTGCACCAATAAGTCGACAATCAGCCCGTCGAAGAAAAAGTCTGCAAATGTGGCCAGCCCACCGATATCAATCCTTATTTCCTCCTTGACGTCGGCAAGCTCGCGTTCAAATAAGCGCAGCAATTGCTGGGCACGATGGACATCTCTTCGGGCGTCGTTAAGCCGGGAATGCTTAACCGCTGTGGCTAGCAGACCGCCCCCAAGGAGGTCCCAAGTCCCCCAATTGCGGGCACTGCTCAGGTGATTCTCTACATCCCCCAGTGCTTCGATGACTTTTTCTCCAGCCCGGATTGCTTCATTAATTTCCTTTACCGCGGCAACCAGGCGCCCCTCCTGCTCATCCAGTTCAAAAAGTTTCCGGGCGGCCGGACCGCCGGATTGAAGCAAAAATTCCTCCTTGTCTTTCAAAGCAGCTTCATATTCCCGCTCCGGATCCCCGAGGGCTTTTACTTCCTTTTCCAGCTTTTCCAGCTCAACTTCCAGGGCCTTCAGGGTATCACAGGATTCATCGTAGCTGAGCTTGGCGGCCAGGTATTCTTGCCGCTCTTTTTGCCTGGCCTTCTCCTTATCACCGAGTATGGTATGAAACAGGTTTACCAGCGACAGCCCGTCGAGACGCTTCAGGTCTCTTTCTTCAGAAGTCAATCGCTTCTTCAGGTTAACGGATCGTTCCCTTTCAGCAGTTGCCATCCGGCGGGTATGCTCAAGCCTGCGCAGCAGCTTTCGTTTCTCTTCCACCCGCTGTGCCGCCGTAGCCAGGCGATGGTGGATATCCACTCCGGCTCACCCTTTCTTGGTTCTTAGGCACCAAAATCTGAATAATATTTTCACCCCGCTATTCTCTCACAAATGTCGTCAAGGCTTGCATACCTTGCACGGCACGTAACCCTTACTGATCGTTTTTTCCCTTCTGGAGAGCAGGAAGGCAATTATCGACCTGTGCAATAACCCCAACAAACGGATACAATTCATGCCTACCATCGTCGTATTCAACCGGCTTTTGAAGCCGCTCATGTAATAGCCATATGCAACTCCAGTTGGGGGGAGGGGTCAGACCTGCTACTAGATTATTATGGACTTCCTCAATTTTTTCCTTATCGGTAATGGGGATCAATTTATCTTTGTTCTTTGATGCCTGGTAAAATGGAACTACTGCTAATGCAATCTTAATAAAACTACTACCTCCGGATAGATCAGAAGCCTCCGAAGAAGATATTCTTTTTAGTTGCAGAAGCGCTTTAGAATAGGCATCCTGTGTTGATTTTTTAATTACTCCAGATGTTACTGAACACCAAGCATGTTTTACCTCAATCAGAAAAACAGTATTGCCGTACATAGCCCAATAATCAAGCCAACCATGACTTGAAGAACCTTTTGTATTTCTCGTAACAGGTTGCTCCATTAATGCTGCATCGGCAACTTTTGCAATAGAGGGCATTAGAGCGGAATGTATTTTCTCTAGGCATGAAAGTTTTCTTCAGTCTCTTCATGGGAGCCGGTATAAAAGATGCGAGAAAAACCTACGAGTTAGGTCTAAGGTTGTGCACAGTCAGTATCAAGAGCTTCTGAATATTTTTGCCATTCTTTTATAGGTAAGTAGGGCGCGAAATGCGTGTTATCCATTTCGCGGAGCACTTGCTCCCACAGCAGGATTCCGAAGTTATCGGCCCATGGCTGCTTCTGAAAGCAGAGAGCTTGCCTGGCAAGTTCCTCGCTGCAACCTGCTGACTGGAGGAACAAGAAGTCGAAACTAATTTGATTCTCGATGAGTCGAGCAATCAAGCGCGGGTAGTTTATCATCTGATTTTCCTGTAGACATGCGCCATAGGTGATCTTGTTCTCGATTATTATGAAATGATCCTTTCCATGATCCTCTCCAGGCACTCGTATGACTACATCTGGAGAGAAACCTCCGTCTTCGGGAGATAAGAGCAGGTTAGTTCCGGGCCATTCCTTTTTTGATAGTGTACTCGGTTCGATTGTTAAATCGTCAAATTTAACACCGGTGAACACGACCGATGGCCTCTTTTTACGCGGAGTGTACCACTTGTTCTGAGAGCCATCGGTACAGTGCCAAACCGTCAATTGCCGCGGAGGATCTAAAGAGCCGATGTGGAGAACAAACATCGCAAAGAGCGTTGTCCAGAATGACTCCGAAGACATTGGCCAAAGCCTTTCATCATACTTGCCTTCAAATAAGTACGTCGCGTTATAACCCATTTCAAAGCTCTCCCCTCTTGTCGAAAATTCTCCCGAATACCTAAACTAATACAGTAAAGCATCTACTTGCGCTTTCTGATATGCCGCATTTTCTGGATATTGTTGCGAAATAGCTTCAAAGATTTTAGATGAATGCGGCTGTAAATTTAGTACAGTTCCTTGCGCAATGCATAGTAACTTCTTGTTCTTATCGTAAAAACCGATAGTAAAACTAAAACTATGCACTTTGTTATCATGATTGATAACTTCACCTTGAACCATACCCACGCCATAAGCATTTTGTATAGAGATATTTTTAAATTCAATTTTATTTTCAGCGTTTGAATCAAAAACACTCTGTGAATAAGGTATCATTAAATCATGATTAAGTTGATTTGAAGCTATATGGGATAAAGGAATTGAGAAGAATATCAAACCAGTTAATAATACTCGAATAAATAAATTATGCTTATTGTATTTCCACATTAGAATCAAACCAACTGGATATACTGTCAACAACATTAACCACATAAACCAAGTAGTTTTATAAAATGGTTCAGATTGTAACCTCGTATCTACGATATTTTTATTTCTAGTATCTAATCCACAGTTCCAACATTTAGGATTTGACTCAACTATAAAAACTCCACACCTCGGACATTCCATAAAACCACCTCTCTTCAATTACTGAAGATTTCTATGTTGTTAAACCTTTAAGAACAAGGTATCAATTTCTACATCTTTCCTAAATATTCCTGTTGTGTAGACCCAGGCGCTGTTGGCCTATGCGGCTAACAATATCAAGCATTTGGTGCTGCGCCGATCCACAAGGCCATTTTATTAGTCGGGGGTTACGCTGTCTTGGAAAACCGCCTGGCGTAGGGCATCTCCATCCTTCTGTATGGCTTCTCCGGCCTGCTTGGCGACTTCCCATACGCTCATGGTGGTGATATCGGACACGAACCTGCTTATTATCCGGCCAGCCCTCCCCTGGGGGGATTTCGGTGGTCAGGACGAGGGCGGTCTTTTGGGGGGATTTAATTCCTTTTCAACGGCGGCTGCGATAAACTTGGAGCGGTTGCCCTTCCCCACAAGGGTATCGATCCGGCAGACGACCTCTGCAGGCAGCCTTACCGCCGTAATTTGAGAAGCCTTTTTTTTGAGCGGACTTTCTTCTTGTTTGAGCCTGCACCCATTTCCGGTGCCTCCTTCCCGACGCCTGCCCCGGCGCCTCTCCGGCAGGGCCACCCAGATTCCTTCTTGCTTGCGGCTGCCCCGCCTTCCTTTTCAGACGGGCGCATCCCCCGGCACCTTCCCCACCGGCGTATTCCCCGTTGGTGCATCTCCGGGCCTTTTCCTTTTTTTGTATTACTTCAAGTATAACTTTTGCCGGCCCGGGAGGCAAGGCACCGTTCCATCCTCCCGGAGCCGCGGAGCCTTTCGCCGAGGGGGGTGCGGGTATAACTCAGGCAGGAAAAAGACTTTATTTGCCGAAACTTTAATACGCTACAAGTTCTTTAAGAGCGCAAAAGAAGTGTACAAAAAAGCTTCCTGGCACTATCATGAAGGTATTATCAGCTTAAGGGAGGAACCCCGGAAAGTGAAAGTAAAAAAAGCGGAGAAACTCATGGAAAAAGGAAATGCGGCACTTGCAGCAGAGGACTTTCAGGCCGCGGCAGAAGCGTTTGCAGGTGCCCTGAAGCTGGAAGATTCCACGCCTACGCGCAACAACCTGGCGTTTGCCATCTTCATGGGGGGCGAGCCCCGGCGCGCCCTTGAGGTCCTGGAGCCGCTCCTGAGCCCGGAAAACGGGAGCAGTCAGGCAAACCCCTTCACCTATGCCCTGGCCGCCAGGATTCACTGCTCCCTTGGCCAGGAGGACCTGGCCCGCCACCGGCTCCAGCACGCCGTGCGCAGGTTTGATGAGGGGCTGGCGGTACTGCGCGGCACGGCAAGGATGCAGGATCTGTACTCCTTCCGGGAGTACACGGTCACCATCATGCGGGCGGCCGGAGACCTGAGAGACCACCGGCTCGTGTTCGATCTCTACCGCCGCTGGGAACCCCACCATGTTTCCTGGGAGAACAGCTACCTGGCGGCGGTGGCCTGCTTCAACATGGGCCGCTACAAGCGGGCCGCCTCCCTCTGGTCATCCATCGCCCACGTACACCTGTTGTTCTCAGGCATGGAACAGGTGGCCTCCCTTTTGGAGCGGGGTGCCGTTCCCCCCTTTGAGTTGGGTTACGAACTCTATTCCATGGAGAAGATACAGAAAATGCTTGAGGATGCTGCAGCAAAGGAAGAGGCGCGGCGCCGGTGCATGGAGGACGGTTTCTTCCGCATCACGATGCTGGCCTGGATCTTAGAGGAGGACGGTTCAAAAAGCGCCAGGGAGACTTTATACAACTTGGTGTACTACGGCGGCGAATGGGGCGAGAAGCTGGGGCGCCAGGCGCTGGAAGGCTCCGTGTTTTCGCTTCCCATGAAGATGGCAGCAGCGAATGCCCTGATGAAGATGGGCGTCCTGCGGGAAGGAGAGCCCGTTCCCATGGTGATCGACGGGAAGCAGCAGCTGATTCAGGTCAAAAACATCAGCGTTATGCTGGAGCCGGATGAAGAGCTGGATGAAGTGGTGCGGCGCGCAATTGCGCTGCGCGACCAGGGGCAGATCGAAGAGGCCGCTTCCCTGCTGCGGAATTTATACCAGCAGGAAAAATTCTACCCCCCGGCCATGATGACCCTCGCCAACCTCCTGCGCCGGCAGGGGGAACTGAAGGAAGCTCTGCAGATCATGGAGATTCTGGAGGAAATCGCACCCGAAGATCCCGCCGTCCTGTTCAACCTTGCTGCGCTCATGCTCCAGATGAACAAGCCGGAGCAGGCGCGCGAATATTTTGACCGGATCGACCCCGGCAAAACCACAGAGGAGCTCCGGTCAAAACTAGAGGAACTGGAGGAGGAAATAGAGAACGCAGAAGAGGGATTTTATCTCCTCTCCGAGCCGGAACGCCTGATACAAAGCTTTATGGAAGAGCAGCGCCGGGAGATCGAGGAAAAACAGCTACCCGTGGACGCTTCCCTGGCCAGAGGGCTGAAAAACATGCCCGCCGGCTGGCTGGAAGGGGCGTGCCGGGGTTACGGGCTGGAGCCCGCGCGGCGCCGCCAGGAGCGGGAAAAGCAGCTGCTGGAGTTTCTCTCCAGCCGGGAAAACCTGGCAAAGGCCGTGGAGGAGCTGGACGGAGAAGAAAGGGAACTGCTGGGATACCTGCTGCGGCAGGGAGGCTGGAGCAGGCTGAACGCCGTCACCCGGAAGTTCGGGTCGATGGATGGGGACGGCTTTTACTGGGAGGAGCTGGAGCCGGAATCCCCGCTGGGCATCCTCTGGTCCCGGGCACTGGTGATGGTGGGCCGTACAAACCTGGGAGGGCGCCGCTGCAAGATCGTCACCATCCCCCTGGAACTGCGGGGGCCGCTGGAGGAAATTCTGAGCGGATCAACCGGATAGACTGCCCGTCACCGTTAAAAAAGGCTTCCCAGTCGAAGCATGGATACAATATAATTGCTGCTTAAACCTCAATAATCTCGCCGGTTTCCAGGTCGTACCATCCTAACCGGCTCTCTCCAGGTACAGGAATTAGGTTTTCAACAGGTATCGTTATCTTCACGTCAGGGTCAGAATCGTAAACGTGACGGCCACGGTAACGCAAACCACCCTCGCGAGGGCTATAAAAAACCCCTTCTACAAAAAACTCTATATTACCGCTAAGTTGGTCCAAACCTACACTTCCTGGAAGAATGATCTGTATCCGTTGGCCCGGACACGAGTCCAGCACAGGAGCCGCCTCAACTGCTGCTAACTCCAGCTGCTCCGCAAATGTTTCTTGGGTTGCTTTTGCTATCGTTTGTAATACCTTAACTGTTTCTTCAGTTAAACTAGAAAACAAAGTATCCACTCTTACCAATTCCTCCGCTTTATTTAACACTTTCCCTAATACACCAGGTTCGAGCAATCTTCCGGATAAGCGCAAACTACCGTATGTCTGATCATATAAGGCTATAAACCGGGTGCCCTCTTCCAATGGTCCACGGGTTATTCTCAATTTTCCAGCCGACCAGTTAATGTCCTGACGTTCAAACGGAATTTCCATAAGAAAGCATTCATAAATCAACTGCGCGAGTTCTTCCACATTGACCCCGGGAAGCGCCAGAGTTGGATGAACGATAATAACCCCTGTAGTAAAATAATTCCGGCTAAAAAATTCCTGTAAGGCTTTTATCCCGGTACTGGGACTTAAAGGATAGCGCTCTGTTATTTCCGTGGAACCGCGTCGTTCTTTGAAACCGCAAACGGTCTCTTTAATCTGCAAGTTTGCTTCAATAAGAAACAACTCTCCTAATCGACCCGCCCGGTGAACGTTACCGGGAGAAAGGTTCGGGAATACTGCAGAAGGTAGTACCAATGGCCGGGTTGTATAATAACGCTCACGACGGACCCGCACCACTTTTGCCCGGGGGAGTACCTGATAAACACGATGCGGGATCGTGGTATAGTAATATATGGCTCCCGGATAAGCCTCTCTCATCACTTGGCCGTAAGAAAGAGAACCCAAGCGCTCACGGTGTGGCCCCTGGTGTAATTCAACAGTAAATTGGCTTTCTACGTCGCGCAAGGGATAAACATGATGGGGCATGTCGCCCGCTTCCATTTTCATACTCTGGAGATCTGTTGGAACCTCGCCGGCACGTTCCTCTTCACACAAGGTTACAAAGCCAGGTGGCCAGTTTACTTCCGTAGTGAAGGAGTCCTCTGCATCTCTGCCTGCCCGGATGCAAGCCTGATCGTGTTCTCCCCCGATTCGGGCCAGACACATTGCGTGAATGTACTGTACGCGCGGATTCTCCAAATAAAGAGCGCCCTCTGCCAAAGGACGGTTAAAAATCTCTTCGGGTTTCCTGAATACAGCTTCACTATAAAGGTCCCCATTGTGAAGAATTACGACAATACCAGGATGTTGCCGACCTATGCGGCCAATCCGCTGCAGGAGGCTGGTATTCGAACGTGGTACGCCAACTAGTATACCAGCATCGAGATGCGGGATATCGATTCCTAACTCCAAAGCGCTGGTACTTATAACACCCCGCAATTTCCCGCTCGTCAACCGATCTTGGATTATCGCCCTATCTTCCTCTTCGAAACCCGCTCTGTATGGAAGGACCTCAAGTTTTTTTAAATGTTCCATATCAGGTCCAATGTCTTCTATTGAATCCTCTTGGTCCGTACCCCGTTTTAGGATCGTAGCCACCAGCTCAGTTTGCTTTCTGCTATCTACAAAAGCGATAAATCGAAAAGTGGTCCTCCGCGCTAATTCTTGCAAAAATTTAGAAATAGAGGTTAGAAGATCCCTTGTTGTTTCGGGACGAACCATAAATATTTCTAATTCATGTTGTCCCGAGGTATCAAATGACTCGTCTATTAGACTGAAATTCCTCCCGAATAAAGCCCGGAAATGTTCCAATGGCTCGTTAATGGTGGCTGAAGCTACAATATAGGAAGTACGGCTACCCGCTATAGCCATTATGTGTTCCAACCGCCGAAATAGAAAAGCAGCGTTAGAACCAAACACGCCGGTATAGACATGCACTTCATCTACTACAATGAGCCGGAGCTGACGAATAAAATTGTAAACTACACTATCCCCAATATTAGGCAAGAGCCAGGCATGAAGAATATCGGGGGTGGCCACCACGACGGCAGCTTTCCTCAGAAGCGCAATGCGTTGGCTAACAGGAACATCCCCATCAAGACGCGCGATCCCATTAGGCGGTAAACCGGCCGCACCAAACGCTGCCGTCCAGCGCTGTTCCTGTTCCCGAGCCAATGCCTTAAGAGGATAAATAGCCAAGACCCGCATCCCAGGGTCCCGGCAGATGGCCTCAATGGCTGCAGCGTAAAAGATAGCGCTTTTACCTGAAGCCGTACCGGTAGTAATACCGACGTCCGAGCCATCCAGAAAACTATGGAGGGCTTCTATCTGGTGCCGAAAGAGTCCATTGGGAAATTTAGCAGTAATAAATCTTCGACAGAAGTCAGAAAGGGGAAGTTCGCTAACTTGAAACAAAGACTGTGGACGAGGAGGCCGTTTGATAGTATATACCAACTCCCATCCACGGTCATTAAAGAAATTAAGAAGAAAGTCCCGGCCCATATCACCACGCTCCCCTGTTAACTTTTGATTATTTGGCACTCCGGAGCCTCCGTCTCCCCGCTTCGGCCACCGCAGGCCAGTAGGTGCCATCCTTATATTTCCATTTTCCAGGCCCACCAGAAACAGTACCAGACAGGTGGGGGCGTATTCCTGCAAATACTGCGTGCCCTGCCGGATATCCCGTCCAATCCGCTCTCTGATCAAGGTGCCCAGCTTTTCCACATCTTCCGCCGGAAGTTCCACCTGGCCTAGAAAAGCGGCCTTTTCCACTTCTCCGGCTAGCACCCGCTCGCAGTCTTCTAAGCCGGCACAATTCTCCAACATCGGTCGATTACCCCTGCCGAACAACCTTAATAAGGACATTCTACAAAATTCTGGCTTTTCCTGCTTTTTTCCTGGGAAAGTGATCCGATCCTTTCTCCAGCCGCCGGGAAAGGACAATAAAATAAGGGCTTCCGCCCTTTTTGCCTACATGTTTAATACCGTCAATGTTTCTCATTCATCATAATACCAAACCCTCGTTTTGAGTATTATGATAAAAGAGGCTGGCCTTCGACAAAGAACTGTAATACTCGTCAACCGAGAGCCGCTATGAGGCAGTCGGCCATTCCCAGCATCCTTCCTTGCGCTGCCTGATCGCGGCGGATTTCCGCGGCGCGCCTTGCAACCTCGCGGTCTACAGGGAGTATGCTCCAGGCCCGCAGCAGTTCCTCCACGGCGGTCCGCGCCTTTTCAGTGCGCGCCCCGAATAAGAGCTCGTGGTACACGATCACGCTGGTGGCTGCCAGCCCGGAGGCGACTACATGCTCCAGCCAGGCGGAGGCATCGGGAGGCAGCCTGTCGGTTAGGTGGTCGATCAAGACACAGGTGTCAATCAAGAAGGCCATAGCAGCGCTCTGCTCTCCTCTCCGCGTACCTTCCGCACCCACTCCGCCGCCGAGGCTCCCGTCCACTCTGGTGCATCCTCCGGCCCGAGGGAGCCGCGGGTCTTCTTCAGCCCCCGGAGCCGCAACTCACGAGAGATCTTCTCTCGGACCGCCTGAACGATAAACTCGTTCCGGCTCACGTTGAGGTCATTCAGGAGTTCCTCCAGGGCCGTGATAACACTGGTCGGGAACCTCATATGTAATATGCGGGTGTTCGCCATAAATGTAACACCTCCTGGTCACATTATAACCGGCAAGCAGGTGCAGTTTAATATTATCGTGATGGTGAGATCTTCAGCAGACCGTTTTTAAAGTTTCGTAGGCTTCGGCAATTTCCGCCTTTGTAATTTGTAGGTTTGAGAGTCCTGCCTCGATTGCTAAAGCACCAACGTCTTCCAGGTAGTTAAGATCTCACCATAGGTCGGTGCATTACTCTTCACTTAGTTTCAGAGCTAAAAGAAGCGACCGCTCATGTCCTGCAGCAGGCCGTCCTTTGCCCTCTGGAAGGCCGTGAGCCGCCGGGTTCGCTTCAGCTTGATCCCCAGTTTTTCCGCAGCGGGCAGCAACAGGCCGAACATTTCCTCCTGGGCGGTGTGGATCTCGGCGGGCAAAATACGGGTTTGAATAGATGCTGAAAGGAGGCTTTCCACTACTTTCTCCCACTCTCCTCTTGGGAACATTTGAAAATGAAGTATTTGGGTTGAACCCCGGTCCACCCAAAGGACAACCAGCGGATAGTAAGGGCGCTCGTCTTTTTTTCCTTCGTATACCGGCACAGGCGTGAAGAAAAAACTCGTCTCCCATATGGCCGTACTTTTTCTGCACTGTTGTTTCAGCCTCTGAACCATGGTATCCGTAGGAATAAATACGGGTATTTCAATATCGGGAGGAGGGGGGAGCGTGCGCCACTCGCTCCGCCATCCTTCCTTCCCCCACACTCTCACCGGTATATAATCCTCGTCAGGGGGGTCCTGGAAAGCCGGATTGTCGCGGAACTCCAGGCAAAAGTGCAGCGCCTGCTCCAGTACCACTCCGAACAATTCCGCTTCTTCTCCTGTAAGGTACCAGGGGTGAGTACCCGGGAGAGAACTGCGGAATAACGGCCAGGCGTTCTTCCCGCGGAATTTCAAGCCAAGATCTTTGATAATCGACCAGTCCCTGGTTGTTAGTTCATCGCGGCTGGCAAAAATGAGAGAGAGGGCTCGCTGTTCCAGGGCGACCTCATGATCTACGGTGTTTTCGGCCGCAAGGAGCCTGTAATAAGAGAGCAGCCCCTCGCTGCCAGGATAGACGACAAGGCCGAAAACTTCCCCCATCCGGCCAATCACCGAACAGTAACACGTATCCCCTGTCCCGGATTCCTGTACGCCGAATATCTCGTGGTCATACATCCATTGCCATGGTGCGGCATCCTGATACTGCCTCGCCAATTCGTAAAGGGTTTTCCACTGGAAAAGTGAAGGTTCGCTCATGTTTTTCGCCCCTATCCTCTTTTATTCAAGCTCATGTCCGGCCATCCCGTTCAAGTCGATAACATCAAATAAACCTGCAGCACTCACTGGCCCTTAGATGAAAGAGTAACCGTTTCCAATGCAGATTGAGTACATTTCAAAAAAGATGTTCATACCCGATCAACTCGTTCTTCAATAATATCTCTACTAAAGGACCCCTTGCAATTCCTTAAAGCAAGCCGCGCGCGCAAATAACCTCCTTGCTTTTTTCTCCCTGCGCTTCTCCTGTCCTGTTTTTTAAGGGATAAAACAAGGTCATAGACTTTCATAATGTTATATGACCCAAGTTTTTCTATCTCCTTGAGTAAACGATCTCTAGCTTGCATTAATTATCACCTCTTTTTTAACTATATAATACCCCTTATCATAGCAGCAAGATTCTGAAGGCGTAATGAATCCTGCACATTGACTTTATCCGGCTGCATCATTCTACTTCCCTGTCTGCCTTAATATTGAAAATGACCAGGCGATAAGCGCCGGCTCCAGGGGCAGCAAGGCCGGGGGAACGGCAGAGCCGTGAAAATGGCAGTAATCGTGGATGCGGGCAAAAAAATGAAGTATGCGCATCGAGGTTGACACGTACTTAATACACGTATTAATATTATACCAGTTGAAAGGATGAAAAATGTGAAAACATATTCATCAAAGGAAATAATAAAAATACTTGAACAGGACGGATGGATGCTTAAAAGAATTGTAGGCAGCCATCATCACTTCAAACATCCGGTTAAAAAAGGCACAATGACTGTCCCGCATCCACGAAAATACATAAAGCCTGGAACAGTAAAATCGATATTGAAACAGGCAGGAATTGAAAAAATTCTTTCTTAAAAGGAGGCCTTCTCATGGCAAAATATATTTTTCCCGCAGTTTTTGATCCAGGCAACGATGGGACTCCCGGATACACGGTTACTTTCCCAGATCTCCCCGGCTGTATTACTGAAGGAAGCGATATAAATGAAGCCATGGCAATGGCAAAGGATGCGCTTGCAGGGTTCCTCTACGGTATGGAAGAAGACGGCGAAGCCATCCCCATTCCCTCAGATCCCAGTAAAATAAATCTGCCTCCGGGAGCTTTTATTGCCCTCGTAGAAGCCTGGACAGATATCGTCAAAGATGAAATGGAAAATAAAACTGTCAAAAAGACTCTCACCATCCCAAAGTGGCTCAATGACGCTGCCGAAAAACAAGGAATCAACTTCTCCCACGTTCTTCAGTTCGCCCTGAAACAACAACTTGGAATTCGTAGCCGGAAGTAAAACTCACAGATGGAAGCGGCCAATGTATTCAAATCTCTCTTCACCTTCTGACAACATAAAGCAGAGTTCCTAACTTCTTTGCTTTTTTCCTGGGAAATTGATCCGATCCTTTCTCCGGCCGGCCGGGAAGGGACGAAAAAGGGCTCCGGAGGGAACGCACCGTGCAGAGCGCAGTCCGGGCCGGAGAGCGGGCCGAAAAAGAAGTGCGGTAATGCAGAGGAATGCTTTATCAGAGCAGTTCGAAGCCCTGTTCGGCAAAATGCCTGTCGAAGGCAAATACTTGCTTGATACCGAGCCGTCTCACCGCCGCAAAGCTGGTGCAGTCCACAAGGCTTAAGTTCCGGCGGTTGGCGGTCAACACGGCATCGGCCCCACGCTCATGCAATTCCTCTCCTACCCATTCTATCTGAAGCAACGGAACGATATCTTCATGAAATGTCCGGAGAGCATCCATTCCCAGCCTGCGCTGCACTACGGCGTAAGTTTCTACCAGTACATAACTTGTGGTAATTAAAAAAGCCCCGGCATTCAAAATTTTTTCCCATACCTGCCGGGCAAGGGGATGGTTTTCATCATCCGCATCAAGCACCGCAAGAAAAGCAGAACTATCGACAAAAACCTTCATTTTGAAATCGCCTCTGTAAAGTAAATGTCGTGATTGCTCGATAGATCCTTAACACCGGAGCGGAACCGGCCTGCGGCCGCGATCGCCCGATTTATCCTTTCTTCCTTTTCCATACCTTCGGCAGAAAGCAGAATTTCGTTTACACCCCGGCGGATTAACTCCGCTATAGAGATATTTTCTTTAAGGCTCAGCCTCTTCAAAGCCTCATACTGCTTTTCGGTGAGCTGCACCTGCGTTCGAACCATGGCACTGGCCCTCCCCGTTTTGTGATTAAATTACACAATATAATGCTATCATGTTATCAATCGTCTTTCAACTTCGCCTTCTCCTATCACAATTAATTACCTTTTTCACTTAACGGCTTTGCTTATGCCTTTTCCCAATCTCGCAAGACTTCACGGGCAGCCCGGAAGGGAACCGTCCGGGTATACTCACCCTTGAGCCGCCTCGGCGCGGGAAAAATCAGCACAATTTTGAAAGATTCCTGTTATACTGTTGTTAGAACCTGCAGGTGGAGAAGCGCACCTGCGGAAGGGGGAGTGGCAAATGCCGGTTAAGACAAAAGGTCGGTTCCTGCGGGCAGCTGCGGTGCTCCTGGTTGCCGTGGCCCTGCTGCTGGCAGGCGGAGGCTGCGGCAGCAAGTCGTCGGAACGCACAAAGCCGCAGAACACAAACAGGCCGCAGAGCACCGCCGAACCCAAAGCAGCAAAGGAAAAGGTGACCCTGTACTTCGGGGATAAAGAGGCCATGTACCTGATTCCGGAGGAGCGGGAGGTGGCCACGGGCAGCAAGCCGATCGAGCAGGCCATCGTGGAGGAATTGATCAAGGGACCGCGGAACCCGGAACTGAGCAGGACGATTCCGCCCGAGGCCAAACTGCGTTCGATCAGGGTGGAGAACGGCGTGGCCTATGTGGACTTTTCAAAGGAGATCCAGACCAAGCACTGGGGCGGCTCCGCCGGTGAGGCGATGACCATCTACTCGGTCGTCAACTCTCTGGCAGGGGTGTCCGGGATCGAAAAGGTGCAGTTCCTGGTGGAGGGAAAAAAGCAGGAGAGCCTGGTGGGGCACGCCGACACCACGGAGCCCATCGCCCCCAACTGGAATCTCGTGAAAAAGTCGTGAAAAAGTAATAAAAAGTAATATTAGGAAGACAAGAGAGATGAAAGTCACCCGCAAGGGCATCACAGCGGCACTGTCGGTCATCACCGCCCTGCCTCTCCTGGCGCCGGCGGGCCGGCGCGGTGGGTTGCTGCCGCTGCTTCTTTACAACTCCGGTGACGGAGGCCTGCTGCAGATCATGGAAAGGGCCTCCGGCAAAACAATAGCGCCCATCCCGGGGGAGGCCGCCTAGCTGTATTTTTATTTCAAAATATTCAAGAGCAATTCCCTTTCTCTTCCCGAATATAGATCCGTTTTGGGAAAGATCGCGATGCACTTCAGCATGTAGGGGATATCGAGATTCCCCCTGGAATACCAGTACATTTGCAAACCAAATAATCTTTTTACCGTATCGACTTTTTTCTATATCGTATACCTTCAAAAAAGAAGCAAACTTATTAACCCTACGCAAATTTTCGGATACTTTTTCCGAATTGTACGCCATTGTACGCCCCATATTGTAGTTCTCCCAAGGTAATCACTGAAATTGCTAGATCATCTAGATTCATTTCCTTTATTTTCTCTCTTACTTCTTGCCTGCCTTTAAGCCAATAAACGCATATATCGGTATCAAGAAGATATTTCAAAACATTACATCCCTTCTTCTGGAAAGTCTGGCTTGATAAATATCATTAATTATTTCATCGGCACTGCGATTATCTTCCCAGCTTCCAAACGTTTTAAAAAAATCTTCTCTTGCCCTATTGAGATGGGTATCTTCATTAAATCTCTTCTAAAAAAACAATCAGGACTTTTGCTTTCTTTCTGCAATGTATTTTTTCTTTAGGAAGGAATAATCTTACCTTTTTCATATAAACCCTCATAAGCTTCTTTCACAAAAATTCCTCCCGTGCTTTAAAACCGATTTTATTCTACCGTAATTGCATCAACAGTTTCTTCATGACGGTCAAGCAGGTCAAAAGGCAGGTTTACCTGATCCCCGGGCAGTCCGCCTTTCTGGCGGCCACATCCCTCGCCCTGGGACATAAGCTTCTGTACAAAACCGGGATTGAAGGAATCGGCACGGCCTGCCTGCTCGCCCAATCGGCAGTTATCGTATTCAGGCCGCTGTGGAGGAAGTTGGTACACAATAAAAAGGCCGGGTAAGAACCCGGTACCGCCATCTCATGGTTTTTGATTTTACGGCCGGCCCTCCTGCTCCCGCCGGATAGCTTCCGCCACCCAAGACCGGATCAGAGTCTGGTAGGGAATATCTTTTTTTCGGGCAATCTCTTTGGCCGCTTCGATCTGGGACACACGCAGGCGCAGGGTAACGCGCTTAGTCTTCGCCCGCTCCCGGATTTTTACGGCCAGTTCGGGGTCTAATTCAACCGGTTCATCCAATGGCTCCAATACACCTCGTTCCATTGCTTCAGCAAAGCTATAGCCGTCCCAAAACTCCCGCTCTTCTTCTTCGCTGGCAAAGTCCGGTATCGCGTCCCCTTTAAACTCTGGGAGCTCTTTTTTCGCCATGTTATCTTTCCCCCCTCATTCTTCTGTAGCAGCGCCTTTCTGAAAGGCTCATTTCGCGGGCTGTAACTACTCGGATAACGCCGCTCGACTTGCGCTCGAACACCACAAAAAGGTACCTTCCGCTGTCAGTTTGCCCGTAGGCCGCCATGCGATTTGTTTTTGCCCTGCGGTATAGCGGAAAGTTAGCAAAAACCTCTTCTGCTTCATCCGGCTCTATATTGTGCCTGGCAATGTGGCCTATATTGCCTTCATCCCATTCAAAACGGCTTATCCTCACCAACAACACCTGCTTTCTTCATTTTAAACTTGAGGTGTTGCTATTGTCAATACATATGCAGTCAACAAGCAGGTTAACCTGATCCCCGGGCAGTCGCCTTTCTGGCGGTCACATCCCTCGCCCTGGGATACAAGCTACTGGGCAAAACCGGGATTGAAGGAATCGGCACGGCCTACTGCTCGCCCAGTTCCTGCAGGCGCTTATCGTTTTCAGGCCGCTGTGGAGGGAGTTAAGGGGTAGGTTGGTATTAAGAAAACAGCACCACCTTGATTTTTTTCATTTTCTCTTCTAGCTTTTTAGCCCCCCGAACCAACCCCCACCATTCAAAAAACTCCTGCTCATCTCCAAGTATACCCTGTTCAAAATCCTGGATAAATTTGTTTGAGGACATTTTAAACTTTCTCTCAAATCCATTAACTTCTTCCTTGATTAATTGGAGTTTTGCCTCTATCAAGGCCAGTTCCCTCTCGAGAGCATCTTTAACAATAGGAAATTCATCAAAAGTCAAATTTGCTTTCATATAAGACCTTCTTCCATTTTGTTATTACGCAGGAATAAACTCAATAACGATTTTCTTACTGTGGCGTTATAAAAACTTTACAACGCCAGTTTAAAATTCAGTTTACCTATATTTTACCACGAAGGATAAAGGCTTTTCACTTCTACTTTTATGGGAGACACTGTCATTTTAATCCCTAGCGCCCTGCCGTTTTTATGTGGAAAAGAAAGGTAAAGCAGGCAAAAAAGTGGAATAATATCCGGGCGGAACTAAAACGAAAGCAGCCGCGCACACCGGCACAGACTACTGCGGAAGGATGGAGAAAGGTTGGGCATCAACATCCACGAACTGAAATCGCGCACCATACGGCTGCCGCTGCTGCAGCTGTGCCTCAAAGCCAGGCGCTCCTCCCTCTACAGCAACGCTTTCTACCTGATACTCAACACCGCCGCCACCTCCATCCTCGGCTTCGTCTTCTGGAACGTCATGGCCCGCTGCTTCTCCCATTCCGAGGTGGGTATCGGCTCCGCCCTCAACGCCGCCTCAGGCCTGGTGGCCTCCATCGCCACAATGGGCCTCGACATCGGCCTGGTGCGGTTTGGGCCGGAAGTCAAAGGGCGGGCGTCATCCCTGATCAACTCGGCCTTCACCCTTGCTGACAGCGCGGCTGCGGCAATTCAACGCCGGAAATGCAGCTCAGGTAGACGTGAAACGATTTTGTTGTATAAAGCAATGTGTTAGGGAATGGATCACTTTCTGAGCACCATAATGCATCAAATGAATGACAATCGTCGATTAGTCATTATATTAATAAAAAAGTCTTATTATTGCAGGATTACGAGAATTTATGTCGTATTAACTAATAAAGTATAACTTATAGATATATTTTATTGCTACCCTTACCTAAACAGCAACTCCACCTTTAGATATAGCATACCTATTGTTAGATAGCTTGTAACGCTGACCTCTAAACCACACAATATCTCCTTCTCTAGCTGAACTCCTTCCTTTGTTTCCCTGTCGTAGCAACTATGGTAAAGTGACTATGTTTATATTCTATTTCTATAATTAACAAAGCCTTACGGTTTATTTTTTACTCATATTATACCTATTTCATGGAGGTGAAAGTTATGTGTGGCGATGGTAATACTCCAATTCCTCCTCCTGATGGAGGCTCTCCTTGTCCCAAAGAAATAATTACAGAAATTAACGATATACTCCACTCCGGTAATATAGATATATGGGAGAAGGAAGTTACTGAAGGATCTATTTTTACTTTAGAGATAGACCCTGATGATCAAACTATAATTATTAAATTTGAAGACAAACCTATTGGCAGATTATTTAATCGTAATCTTTATAAATGCATCAAAGAACGTGAATATTCCTATAATGCAGTTCTCCTTGATAAAGAATCAGCGAAAATAAGAGTATACAGGTGTTAGTATTATGGATACTTATGATTTCACTGTAATTGGGGAAGTCTGTTTAGATTATCTCGAAAAGAAACCACCTAGACCTGGAGGAGCATTTTATTCAGCTTATGCTGGCAGACAACTTGGGGCAAAAACAACAATCGTGGGACATATGGGGAATGAAGACGAAAAACTAATTGTAGACTTTCTAGAACAATACGAAATACCAGACAAATATCTTCAACGTGTTCCAGGACCAACCACACGCTATATGCTTTATCATGTAGATGAAGTTCTTCCATTGTCCGTTAACTTTAAGAAAAACCGTTATCCAATTAAAATGCCAAATACATTTCCGATATCTGATGTAGTATTATTTTATCCTTATTTACACTTAGACACTTATATCAATCAATATTCTGATTCTTTAAAAGGTTTAGATGTACAATACGACATTGATTTAGTTCTAGGATTAGAGAATCTATCCCAAATAGATATACTTTTTATTAGCACTTCAGACGTTCTTTCATATACTAAAAAATCGTTTCAGGAAATATTAGACCTCTTTTTTAAGAAGGGTGTTAAAATAATTGTTACTAAGTTCGGGCAAGGTGGTAGTAGTATTTATAGACAAAAAGAAAGCAGAATAGATATTCCCTCCTTTCAAAGTAATTATCAATTTACTGTAGGTGCCGGTGACGTATTTAATGCTGTATTTTTAGTTACATACCACAATACCAAAGATCTAGAACTTTCGGGATTGTCAGCTGCGGCTGCCGCATCAGTCTTTATTGAAAGTTTCGATTTTCGTTCTACACCGTGGAACCTACAAGAGGAAATTAAATCACGAAGAAAACAATTCATACATCCTGAACAAGCTCAAAAAATTAAGATCTACCTAGCAGGACCCTTTTTTTCTGATGGAGAAAGATATATGGTAAGTCAAACATACCATGCGTTAAAAAAGTGTGGTTTCAGTTTATTTAGTCCTTGGCATGAAGATGGAATAGTACCAAGATTAGCTGTTAAATCTTTTAAAAAAAATATTAATGCAATAAAAGAAGCTACGTTAATTGTAGCCTTGCTTGATTACGAAGATCCAGGTACCGTTTGGGAATGTGGGTACGCTTACGCCCTCAATAAGCCAATATATGCAATTCAAACATGTACTAATTCTTTCAATCTAATGGTTAACTTGAGCACTGAGTTAACTTGTGAATCATTACGTTGTTTAATAGATTATTTATATGAAAAGTATGGGAAGGTAAAATAATGAAAGGATTAATATTGCTATCCGGTGGACTCGATAGTAGTACACTCGCTTGTAAGCTCAAAAAAGAAGGGAAACAAATAGAAGGTTTATTTATAGATTACGGCCAAAAAATGGCTAAAACCGAAAAAATAGCGGCAGAATACATTTCGTCGTGGGCAAACTTCAAATTGACTGTAATAAATATTCCATTAGATAATTCCCTTAAGGTGGGTTGCTTATTTGAAAAAGGTACAAAACAATGGACTTCTAATTTTGTATCATTTATGCCTCAGCGAAATCTTTTTTTGCTTACAATAGCAGCAATGTTTGCTCAAAAATTAGGAATCAACGATATTTACATCGGTGCAATAAAAATACCTATCAATCCTTTTCCAGATACTACCCCCGAATTTTTTGAAGCTGCACAAACAGCTTTGAGAAAATCATTTCCTGAATTAAATATCTATTATCCCTTTATAAACCTAGAAAAAAAGTCAGTAGCATTAATCGCAAAAGAAATAGGTATGCCCTTAAATGCAACTTTTTCTTGTGAAATGGCAGTTGATCATCACTGCATGCAATGTCCTAGTTGCCTTGATCGTTATTGGGCATTAAAGGAGATTAAGGATGATTTTTGATGTGTGCCTATAAGATTTACACACTCTGTTTGATTTTAAACGAAAATTATATACTTTTACAGCGTAGAGGAAAAAGCCCTTTTAAGGGCAAGTGGAATGCACCAGGCGGCAAGGTAGAGGTCGGCGAAAGCATAGAAGAAGCTTGTATTCGTGAAATTTTCGAAGAAACAAGCTTAAAACTAAATGACATTAAATTGGTTGGTGCTATAACTGTGCAAGATACTAAAATCTATGTATTTGCATCTCACCATTTCACAGGGAATATTGTTGCAAACCAGGAAGGTCAACTATATTGGCTGCCCATTAGTTTTGTTGAAGAAAATAAAAACGATGTAGCTTATTTCTTAGATTGGTTCTTAGATCATGCAATGCGTTATAACAATAATAGTATTGTTGAGATATCGTTTTGATGACATCTCCGAAGATGTCGCCCTGGGCTACAAACAGCTGCTGCTGGTGGAAGACGCCTTCCGTACCCTCAAGTCCCGCTTGGAGTTGCGCCCGGTCTATCACCGCCTGGAAGACCGCATCCGCGCCCATGTACTGCTCTGCTGGCTGGCGCTGTTGTTAATCAGAATTGCCGAGAACAGGACGGGGCAAACCTGGTGCAGCCTCAGGGCCACCCTGCAGAGGATGCACCTGGGAGAGTTCAGCGGGGCTGCCGGTCAGGTAAGGCAGAGGACCGAAACCACCCCTGCTCAGGAGCAGATATTCAAGGCTTTAGCCGTCAAAGAACCGCCCCGTCTCTTCTCCATAAACCCAGCAGTTAAGAAAAACGCCTAGTAACACGCCTCTAAAAAAGCACATCCTGAAATCCTTGCTCCATGCGGCTTCCGGCCTTCTGTTTGTCTATGGGCTGTCGAACTCCGGAGTGGCTTTTTATTTATATTTTAGCAAGCTCATCACATCACAGGCAGCAAGCAACTCCGACTTCCTGGTTTCTATCATCTTCTTGATGCTTTTCTCTTTCTTTTTGTCCAGGGATGAGGAGTGGTGGCCTTCATCGCCACAACTGCTTTTTTCAACCAGGTCAAAAGGAAGGTTTTCCTTATCCCCGGGCAGTCGCCTTTCTGGCGGTCACATCCCTCGCCCTGGGATACAAGCTGCTGGGCAAAACCGGGATTGAGGGAATCGGCGCGGCCTGCCTGCTCGCCCAGTCCCTGCTGGCGCTTATCGTTTTCAGGCCGCTGTGGAGGGAGTTAAGGGGTAGGAAAGCTTTAAACAAATATATTCATGCTTCGAGCGCCTCGACGGGAGTTATTTGCTCTTCGGCAAGCACAGCTGCGTAATCCAGACAAGCAAGAATATCTTCTCGTTCCAACGAGGGATAATCTTCAAGGAGTTCTTCTATGGTATCGCCGTTAGCCAGCAACCTAAAACTTGATGAACCGGAATCCGGGTGCCTTTAATGCAAGCTTGCCCGTGAAAGATTGCGGGATCAATTGAAATGTGGTCGTTCACTTCAAAACACCTCCAAATACCATTGCATTATACCAGACTGTTTCAGCCTCATAACCTGCTTCCCTGAGAATATCGGCAATCTCAATTGGAAGATTTTCATCGATTTTAAATTTCAGCATCTTTATTCACCATGATTTAAAGCGCAATATGTCTTTCTTTTGCCAGCATAGCACCGTAAGCTATCGCTGCCAGAATATCATCCGGGGATAGAGAAGGATAACTCTTCAGGATCTCTTCCTTGCTTATACCTTCAGCAAGGTTATCCAGAATCACACTTACAGGTATCCTGCTTCCTTTGATGCAGGCCTTCCCGTGACAAACTGAAGGATCAATTGTAATACGCTCAAAAAGATTCATCTTTATAATCACCCGTAACATAGCTTGTTTGTCGTTCCATTTTTTTAACAATTTCAATAACTTTCGATAACTTTTTCTTGATTTTATGCCTGGTGAATATCCAGTAATTTCTCGAAACCAGCCTGAATAAAATGATGGTCAGTCGTGTCGATAAAAACGGCCTTTTTCGCCGTCATCTTTTTTCTGTTCCGTAAAGATAATGATCATGCCGGTGGGCTAAATCACACGGAAGTTCATTTATTGTCAAGGGAGCCCATTCATCTACGGTCAAAAAAGGGTCGGATTCGAAATCCGGCTTTTTTTCTATTTCCCATTCAGGAATTACAATTACTTTTGTTCCTTCCGGTATTGATTTTCCGTCTTCTAAAACGACCACATTACCGGTTACAATTCCTTTATATTTATGTGTGCTCATTTATAAGACACCTCTCCTTTATATACAGATTATACCATGCGTCGAACCAGTTGCTCGATGAAAAGTCTTGATTGCCCAAACCACCCCCATCGTCTTTAGCCTGAACTTTGCACATTGACTCCCCCTTCAACAAGATCTTGTGAGTACTGCGAATCAACCGGTCGAGGATTGCATCGGTGAGGATAGGATCACCAAGCACATCATGCTAATGTTCAACCGATTTTTCCAGAAGCGTCTCCGGCAGTTCCGCATGATCAAGATTGTTTTCCAAAATCGCCTTAAGACTCTTGTAGGAAAGGGTGCAGTAGTAGAGCTTTTTTGGTAAAGGACCATAGTCATTATTAATGAGGATTTGCGGCTCATTGTCAATTTTGTCAAACTTCAATACAATAAATTTACCAAAAATCTACCAAAGAGATAAGGAGGTAATGCCGATGTCCAAAATAAAATATCTTTTATTCTTTTGCCTCTTAATGCTGCTGGGGCTGGGATTTGCCGCAGTGTGCAACGCTGAGGGACAATCTGCGGATCTGAAAATAGCGGCTTCAGGCCATCATGGCAGTAATGATTCTATTTCTGAGAAAGGGCTGATCGTAAAACTAAAACCAGGTGAGTTTAGCATTAAAGAAGCTGATGATCGAGAAGAAGTTGGAGATCAAGAGAATGAGGAAGAATATGAGGACCAAAAAGAATCAGTAGAAGAAAAAGTATACGGCGATGGTCAAAACCACGACAAAGATGATGGCCAAAAGAACGACGAAGATAAAAATGATGAAAAAGGAGATAAGGGCAAAGAAGGTCAAGACAATGAAGAATCGGTGAAAGAAAAAGTATACGACGACGGTCAGAAGTCAAACGCAACAGGAATTAAAGTATTCGTCAAGGGTAAACAGCTCACATTTGACGTTCCACCTGTAATTAAAGATGGACGCACTTTAGTTCCGGTCAGGGCCGTTACCGAAGGAATGGGAGCTACGGTAAGTTGGGATGAAGCCACCAGGACAGTTACCATCGTTAAAGATAACGTAACAGTAATCTTGAAAATCGGCAGCAAGACAGTTAACGTCAACGGTCAGGAAAAGCTGCTGGATGTACCAGCGCAGCTTCAAAATTCAAGAACCTTTGTCCCTCTGCGGTTAATCGGCGAAGCCTTTAATTATAATGTGCAGTGGGACCCTAACAGCCAGAAGGTTGTGGTCAATTAATAAAAATTATGACAGCAGCGCCCAGTTTTGGGCGCTTTTTTTATAGCTGCTAGCAGCATATTTGCAGACAAAGGCATGATACATCTGTTTATGCTCCTTTTGAAAGCTAAGTTACAACTTCCCCTCTCGTCCATCAACGCAAATGTGATTTTACCTTATTCGGTAAAGAAGATGAACAGTAGGGGACTTTTCAGCAGACCTAAATTACCCGATTAAAGAGAGAACCCGGCGGCAACAGCCCAGACCAGAGGCTTGCGGTGTTTAACAGCCCCCACCAGTTATAAGGGGGTAGGTAAGCAGCAGCACTTATCTGAGGGAAGGGATTGGCAAAGGCAGTTAAGGGACCGGTGAAGATTTGTCGGGCCTTAAGACCGGCCACTGTGGCCAAACCGTTGATACCGCTAAAGGCATTCTCTATCAGTCCCAAGTTATTCTGGATGGCGTTGGTAAGGGTAGACTGGTTAATAACCAAGGTGCCGTCAGGATTCCGGGTAATGCCTATAGCTGCCAGATTCGCGCCTTGATAGGCTTGTTTTAGGCTGGATAGGAGCCGGGGATTTATATACTGGAGATTTTGGGCAGCAAAGGTAATCAAGTTATTATAAGCTGCCACGAAATTATTGATGGCATTATTTATAGCCTGGGTATCGGGGGCGACGGTAACGGTGGCGCTGGATACCGGAGCCAAGAGATTTAGGGTAAGCTTTAAGCTGTCCAGGTAGACGGTATTGCTCTGGGAGGTGTAGGGTACGCCGCTTACGGTATAGCCGGCATTGGCCGCAGCAACCGAGACAGTATTGGCCCCTGTATAGGCAACGGCAGTGCCGTTTACATCGGTTAAGGTGAAGGCATTACCGGTACCAGTGTTCCGGGCAGTCAAAACCAGGCGGCTAGTACCCGCTACGGTATCTGTAGCTACTTTAGCGGTAACCGGCGCGCCGGCAGCATTCAGGGCATCGGCCATGCTGGTAAGCACTGTCAGGTTGGTATCGCCGGTCTTAACGCTAAAGGATACGGTATAAGTTTTGCCGCCTACTTGAAGGTTAAAAGTATAGCTCCCCGCTGCAAGTCCAGTAGCTGCATTGCTTGCCAGGGCTGTGCCCAGATTCTGCTGGGCAGTGGCAATCTGGCAGATATTTATGGTGTAAGTGGCTAAGGTGGCACCCGGTTTGGCCTGAGCAGTAACGGCATTCGGAGCAGAAGAAGTAGCTGTTCTCTTTAGGAATACATTATTGCCGGTGCTAAGCTGTAAAGGCTGGGAAGCTTCCCAAAGCTGGCGGGCGTAATTGTTTAAGGTAACCAGCGTATTTGCCAGCAGAGAAGGCTGCTGCCGGCCCCAGTTATTTATCCATAGAGCCTTCTGGGCTGCATCGAAGGGTGCCAATGGCTGGTAGGAATAAGAGGGTGTTGCAGAGTTTAAAAGGTAAGTTGCCAGCAAGTAATTAGAGTACCAGTAATTGCCATACACCGGGCTTACCATAGAGAATCCTCTCCTTGGCAACCAATTTCGTTAAAATTATTATAACATGCCGGAAGCCCATAGAGAATATTTTCCGGGGCGGCGGCACCGCCTCCGCTCCCGGGGGAACATCAAAGCTGACAGCCGGCGCAACCGGCCGTTGTGCTTAAGTCTCCACCTGAGACTCTCAATCGTTGGGTGCCGGTATACTATTCCGGCAAGAATCGAGTTCCACACTGCCGTTGGGTTCCTGCTTCAACGACCATCGGCGAGCCCACCGCCCGGACGAGCATAGCTGCAAATTCCACCCTGGTCACAGGTGCATCGGGCGAACACACCCTCTCCCACACCCCTGACCACACCCCGTACGGCCATGAATTCGATGTCACGCTGCGTCTAGTGGCCCTGCACATCGGCAAAGGAATCTGCCTCCAATACAAGCTGCCGGGCAAAAACGGGATTGAGGGAATCGGCGCGGCCCGCCTGCTCGCCCAGCCCCTGCCGGCGGTTATCGTATTCAGGCCGCTGTGGAGGGAGTTGGCACACAATAAAAAGGCCGGGTAAGAATGCCCGGCACCGCCCTCTCTTGGTTTTTGATTTTACGCCCGGCCCTCCTGCTCCCGCCGGATAGCTTCCGCCACCCAAGACCGGATCAGAGTCTGGTAGGGAATATCCTTTTTTCGGGCAATCTCTTTGGCCGCTTCGATCTGGGACACACGCAGGCGCAGGGTAACACGCTTAGTCTTCGCCCGCTCCCGGATTTTTACGGCCAGTTCGGGGTCTAATTCAACCGCTGACTGCCCATTGGCGGAGACGATTAACAACCCCAAAGCACTTGTTTTTCTTTCCTAGGTAGACCTCGGTCCAACTTCGATTATCAGTATATCATTTACTGAATAAACTACTTGACATATCACTGAGTTACTCAGTATATTTTATTTGGAATATTTTTCGGAGGTGAAGTAAAATGAGTAAGTCTGTTCCACCGCTTCCGACAAACCTCAAACACCACCCACTTTACGCCATTTACTACAAGCCTTTCGACCTCTATGCCCCAGACACAGACACCAAATACATCTCAATAGGGCAGTCAAGTTGGGACGACCGTTGCCTTTCGGTTAAGATTTGGCGACATACAGGAACCCAGTGGAGCCGTCAAGCTGAGGAGGTTCCAGCCGCCCGCATGATTGACGCCGTTATAGTCCTTGCCTACTACCTCCGCTTGAGAGAGTTTTCAGGCCAAGGGGTACAGCCGGTTCCAAAGGGCACCTTTGTGGGTCAAACTAATGATGTTTGGCCTATCCTGCCTGCAGGAATGAGTGACTTAAGCCTCGACCTGGATCTCCCATGGTTGGAAAAGCGGCTTTCGGTTTTAAAGCAAGTTTTGGACAACCTAGGATTTTAGCGTCTGGCTACAAGTGGATCATCGACTACAAGGAGGAGCGAAGTGGACCGGAACGCTAGGGTGCGAAGCCGGGTAGCTGAGTTGATCGCCCGGTTCGAACATTACATTGATGTATTCGACAGCGCGAAACCCTTCCGCAAGTGGGGCCAGTACGAATTCCACATCAAGACAATCCGCTTGCTCCGCGAGCTAGGCAGTATAGAGCACGCTTTGGGTAACCCGGAATTTATGCGCAACCTGTGGGAGACGTTAAAAGCCTGGCTCGGGGCGAGGGGGTCGCGGCTCGAGCCGTATGAGGAGTTCTGCTCAGTTGTCCGGGGTAAGCTAGACGAACTCCGAAGGCTTGAGGCGCTACTCATCGACGACCCCGAACTCGACGTCTCAACAACGGCCGACGCCCTCTGGGCGCTCATCGACACTCTAGGGATAGTAAATAACGACGCAAGACTGGTATCCTGCACGAAGATGCTCCACCACCTGCTTCCCAATTTGGTGGTACCAATTGACCGCAGGTTCACGCAGACATTCTTCGGGTGGCACAATCCGGAGTTTCAATACCAGCAGCGGCGAGTGTTCCACGAAGCTTTCCGACAGTTCGTCGTCATCGCCAGATCCGTCCCGCTCGGTCGGTATGTCGGCTCAGGCTGGCACACCAGCCGAACTAAGGTTCTAGACAACGCCCTGGTGGGTTACTGCCTTGCAGAGGGATTGTTGGCTGGAATCTGGGGAGAAGGTTAATAAAAGCGGTCATCGAGTTGCCCCGAGACGCTTAGACATAGGGCATTCAGGGGACTAAGGCGCCACGTAAATTTTGCAGAAAAAATTGGCTGTGGGTGACTAAAAAAAGCGAACAAAGCAACCAAAAGTGGAGGAGGAATACCGCTTTGTATACCGAGACGATAGGGGCAGGCAACAGCCTTTCAGCGCCCAGGCGAGGATTCCGTCTCTTAGGATGTTCCAGGAGTTGAACGGCCGAGCGAAGAGAGAGCTAGGGAGATTTTGGCATCGGGAAGTGACACGCTGTCCGCACGGCCCGGAACTCGCAACATGCTGTCCTTCCTAAGTTTTGCTCCGCTTCCCATACCTTCATCTGCCGGAAGTAAGATGGCCTTTCCTGTCCCTAACCCCGCCTCTTTCACACACGATACCAGACACTGCTGGTATACGAAAGCATACAGGGATGCAACTGACTTCCGCCATGCGGCAAGCTCGGGCCAGGCCCTCGCTGGCCACCGGGACTGCTCAACCCACAGGTACTATATTTGGTGAAAGAAAGCACGACTAGAGGAGAGTGACCGCTGTTGTTCAGGTGCATAATCTGCCTTAAAGATTTACCCGATGAAATGGCTAGTCAGGAACACATCTTTCCCAAGGCACTAGGTGGAACGCAAGTCATCCGCGAGGTCTGCCAGGCATGTAATTCTCACCTTGGCCGCTTTGTAGAAGAACCCCTGATCAACAACTGGCTCATGCAGGCTAAGAGAATGCTGCTCAGGCTTCCGGGCAAGAGCGGCTGCGTGCCAAATCCTCTGGAGAGGGGTGTTCTGGTGGATGAGCCAGAGGTCAAGGTGCGCTACGAGTTCGGTGCTGATGAAAAAGCCAAAAGACTGTATGTGATTCCACAAGTAAAAAAGGAGACGGTAGATGGCGAAGAAAGGATCCGTATTATCCTGAACAAGAGTGACGAGAATAAACTTCCAGAGATACTAGAAAGAATCGCCACTCGTTATGTTGCTAAGACAGGGAAAAGCTGTACTCTGAACCAGATTAGCCGCCGGGAAGTGATCGTGGAACATCCCCAGATCAAACAGGATGTATGTTTCAACCTCTGGGACTGGCAACGCGGCATCCTCAAGATCGCCTACGAACTGGCCTATAAAGAGCTGGGAACCAGGTACCTAGATGACCCTGCGGCGGCCAAGGTACGTGCGATGCTTCAGAAAGAAGACGTCAGCCGAGAGGAAGCTACAAGGGTAGGGATAAGGGGAGAGATCCGTCTCCTAGGTCAGGAGAAGCCCCGGCTCTTTGTGGTGGACAATCCCGACTGGCTCGTCGGTGGCCTCATAGTCTCGAGCAACGCTATCTTTGACTACATCAATCTTTTAATACCTTTGAGGGTTGCGTGGTGCTGAGCGAAGAACCCGGAGCCTACAGTCTTAATCGTGATGACGGGGTGATCTACATCATAGACGTACACCGCCGGATCACCCACCGGCGCAGTCTGGCCGAACTGGTGGCAAACTTCGATGAGCAAGGGGCTGAAGACTGAGAGACAGGACGCAGAATTTTACTTTACGGAACTTCATAAACACTTAACCAAAAGGTAGGGGACGCCTGAATCTTGCATCTGCCAGCAGCCACAAGGGTTTCTTAATTGCTTGCGTCAGATTAGATCGGCTGCCGCGGATGACCGACTTCGCCAAGTGGGTAACGGCGTGCGAGGAGGCCATGCCCTCGCCTATAGGCGATTTCATGGAGGGGGATAAGGGTTTGTGAATACCCTGGCAAATGGCCGCGGTACTAGAAGACAAGGCAAGCCCCCCCGCCGTTAACTCGAGTGGGGAGCGTCGTTAGTGGCTTGCGCGGCAGGTCTTTCACCCCGCAAGAACTGCTCTTTCCTGCGAGTTTGGCGGCAGGTGGGTATTTGGAGAAAAAAGCGGTGGGAATGGCTGTATTCGGTGGGGCTGGACGTCTACTATTATGAAAGCAAAATAAACCAAAGGAGGGGTTTAGATGATCCAAATTCAAACTGATGCCAAGGGGCAACCATATGTGGAGGTGGAGAACGTAAGGATTACTTATGTTAAGGCGGTTCAGAGAGACCCAGGCAAGGATTGGCCCGGCTGTGACGACCTGCGAATCCAAGCTTACAGAGGAGATGGCACCAAGTCCCTGCATATGGGGGCGGAGCTTCCCATTAGCGGATGGGAAGTCTTGAGCGAACTTAAGGCGGCACTAGAAGTGTTGGAAGCGTATATAAAGAAGCATTCTTGATTGTGATTCGGGCGAAATCCTAAAGCAAAAATAAGGCCCTAGAAGGGGACGGTAAGAGGCGGACAGGCAATTTTCCTATTTGCCTGCTTTTTTGCTGCCATTGGAGGGCAAATAATCCTCTGGAAAGGCCTTTAGAAGGTCCGTAGAGCGGCCAAAAAAGGCCGGGTTTTTTATTACCTACCCGGTTTTTCGTGCCCTTGTAGGGCAAATATGAGGCTCTGAAGGCCAATCAGCAAGGGAGGCCACTAGCCGCTGACAGTATTAAAGGTTTTGCGATTTTTTATTCGGCGGCGTTCCCTGGCATAGACACGCTTTCGTTCTCTAAAGTTTGGGTCTTGCGATTTGCGTTTCCAGTAATCCTGTTTTTGTTTTCGGATTGCCTCGTAATGACAGCGTTGATGATAGATAGGTTCGCCTTTCTCCCAGCGAGCACGTTGGCGATTGCTCCTAGATGATCCGTCACATGGAATAGGGAGTTTACACCAATTGCAGCGAAAAATCCGTTTTCCACTCTGGAGCATTTGCCAAAGATCCAAATAAAGTGCGCTCTCAGAATCCGTTGGAATAACGTCGAAGCGCTGTTCGTACAGGTTTTCCTTCAAAATAAGCTCTCGCCTTACAATTTCTGGGGCGTAGCACTGTCTGCGACGTCTAGCGAGTTCTTGGCAACGTCGTAGGTCTTCATCGGGCATCCCTTGCCTTCGTAACCAGTCAATTACCTCCGTGCGCTGGATTCGAAAGGGTTTCCATTGGTCTAGAGAGAGGATAAAGGTTTCGAAGAATTGTTGATAAAGTTTTTGGGCTAACTCAAGATCACCATCAAGCGCGTCGGCAAGAATGCTTAATGCAAGGCACCTAGAACCACCTCCAGCATAGCCCCACCCAAACGAACCTGGGAAAAAGTATATGGCTTTTTTGCCTTTGGCAGGAGGCAACAATTAGCCCCATCTACGTTTTAGACCCATACTATAGACCGGCAAGCCGTTGTAGAGGCACTATGGGTGAGCTCACCTACGTAAGCCCGGTTCGGGAGGATAAGACCGTTGACGTGGTGGTGAAGATCTTCAACCGGGTAAATAGCGGCGGCACCAAGCTCTCCAAGGGTGATCTGGCTCTGGCCAAGATTTGCGCTGCGTGGCCCGAGACTAGGCGGGAGATGAAGAAGGCGCTGGCCGCTTGGGAGCGGGCTGGTTTTTTCTTCAACCTGGAATGGCTGTTGCGGAATATCACAGCCATCATGACCGGGGAGGCGTTTTTTTCGGCTCTGAGGAAGGTTAGTCCTGATGAGTTTTGCGCGGGTCTGGCCCAGGCCCAAAACGCCACCAATTACCTGCTGAACATGATTTCCTGCCGGCTGGGGCTGGACCACGACCGGGTGTTGGGTGGGCGATACGCTTTTCCGTCGATGAGCCGCTACCTGGTGCTACGCGGCGGCCGGCTACGCGATGCCCGGTAGCGTGACCGGCTTTTGTTTCTAGTATGTGCACAGCTTCCTCTGGGACCTGGGGGTGCTAGAACCGGTGGATACAGCCTCGGACCAGTTGATTGACCAACTCTGTCTTTCCCGGGGCAGTCTGGAGGTGCGCCCCGAAGACTTTGCGGGTTGGAGTTTGGGAGCCAGGTTTTATCCTATGCTCTACCTCAGCTAAAAGAGTATTCTCTTCCCGATGAAGCTAAAAACTCTCTCGCCAACATTCATTTACCGCGGGAAATAAGCACCGTGAGCATCCGGCCATTAAACCTGAGGTATTGCTATTATCAATACATACACAGTCAACAAGCAGATTTACCTGATCCCCGGGCAGTCCGCCTTTCTGGTGGGCACATCCCTCCCTCTGGGGTACAAACTGCCGGGCAAAACCGGGATCGAGGGAATCGGCGCGGCCTACCTGCTCGCCCGGTCCCTGCCGGCGTTAATCGTATTCAGGCCGCTGTGGAGGGAGTTAAGAGGAGGGAAAACTCCAAACAGCCTGAGTGATGGAACAGCGGCTAAATAAAATAAAAATCATCTAAGGAAATAACAGCAATTAAAGTTCGGGAATTATCGGCTATAATTCGTGACTATTTGGATATAACCGGAATTCAACCGGTTTAAGTTTTTTAAAGAAACCACGATAGAGATAAGTAAGAAAACAGCTGTGTGCTGTCGGTTCCTCTTGTTCGCGTGTGAACTGACTTCAATGAGTAAGTCCAAATATGCTTGTTTGGCAAGAAGGCCAGATGATGGTATTAAGCTGCCCGGTATCCCGGGTATCCGGGCGGCTTGATATAAACAAAAACGGTGGGAACGGACGCCCGCCGAAAAAATCAAACAGGGAGGTAATGTGTAAATGAGGATTAACCACAACATTGCGGCGTTGAACACCTACCGCCAACTTGCTACAAACCAGGCGCTGGGCAACAAATCCCTCGAAAAGCTGTCGTCCGGTCTGAGAATCAACCGCGCCGGAGACGATGCAGCAGGGCTGGCCATCAGCGAGAAGATGCGGGGACAGATTAGGGGACTTGACCAAGCGGCGCGAAATGCTCAGGATGCTATCTCTATGATCCAGACAGCAGAAGGTGCATTAAATGAAACTCATAGCATACTTCAAAGGATGCGGGAACTGGCTGTTCAGGCTGCCTCTGATACTAACACAGCTGACGATAGGGCTGAAATTCAAAAGGAAATAAATCAGTTGAGGGACGAAATTGATCGTATTGGTAACTCTACCGAGTTCAACACAAAGAAATTATTGAACGGCCAAGCAGGGATTGCAGCCAGCGCTCAGAATGGTATTGTAGCAGCAGTAACTGATATTACTTTTAGTGATAGCACAAACCCAACGGCTACAACCTTGACCGCTGCTGAATTGGCGAAGGCAATTACCAAAGTTGATGCTGGCACAGAAACGACTCCTGGTGTTTATCAAGTTATTGTGACTGCGAATGCTACTGCAGCTACCTTAGCTAATGCATCTTCGAGTGCAGACGCTTCTGTTAGTAGCAATACGACTATTACTATTAATGGAGTAAACATTAGTTTACTTTCCACAGACAATGAGGCAACCATTATTCAAAAGATCAATAATGTTTCTAATCTAACAGGAGTAATTGCGAGTGATCAAGGATCGGCTAAAGGAATCAGTTTAAGTACGACCAAGTTGGGAAGTGCGGCAACAATTAGTGTAACTGGTTCCAATTCTGTTTTGCAAAGTTTAGGTTTAACTAGTAGCGCTACTGCTACTTCACTGTCCGCATCGGGAACTGATGCTACTGGTACGATTAATGGCCAAGCAGCAACGGGAGTTGGTAATGTATTAACCCTAAATAAAGCTGGAGATCCTGCCAATGGTATCAGTGTGACTATAAAAGATGGTACTACTATTGCATCTGGTAAGACCTTAACTTTTAACGCTGTGATTGATAATACAAACGTAGTTAATATCCAGATCGGAGCTAACAATGCCGCCGAACAAGTTATAGCTCTCGATATCAGTGATATGCGCTCTGCGGCTTTAGGAGTTAATAACCTTGATGTAACAACTGCCACATCGGCTAAATCGGCAATTGATAGCATCGACAATGCAATAAAAGAAGTCTCATCAGAACGTTCCAAACTAGGCGCCTATCAGAACCGCCTCGAGCATACCATCAACAACCTCGGCACCGCTGCCGAGAACCTCTCCGCTGCCGAGTCCCGCATCCGTGACGTGGACATGGCCAAGGAGATGATGGAATTTACCAAGATGAACATCCTGCAGCAGGCGGCCACCGCCATGCTGGCGCAGGCCAACCAGCAGCCGCAGATGGTCCTCCAACTCCTCGGCCGGTAAACGATTACAGATGCGGTAGGGCTCCTCACTCCTCAGAGGAGCCCTCTTTTCAGTTCTTGTTCATAAAAACGAATTAAGAACATAGAATAACCCCTCAAGGAGGATCAAAAGTGAACAAGAGCAGGATAACTCCTTCCTTTATAGCAATTGGTGTCGGACAAGGAGATGCCTTTTTTCTTGATAATGCAAGTACTACGATTTTAATTGATGGTGGTCGTTCAACCCAAGGTTTCCCTGCTCAGTTTCAAAAGGTAACAGAACGGGAAAGCGTAGATATTCTTGTATGTACACATAATGACGCAGACCATGCCAATGGGATTCTTGGATTTCTGCAAAGTGGACTTACCTGTAACGAGGTATGGTTACCTGGTTCATGGACAGATCGCCTCGAGGATATCCTGCTCCATCCGAGTAAATTTATAGAGGAATTAATTTTTAACCCACCCTCCGCATGTCAATAACTGGTTATTGGGATTAAAAATCTTTAGGTAAAAGCTAAAATTTTTTCAGACAGAAGGAGGAGTTTTAAGATAAAGCGCGAATTTACCTCTAGATACAAATACTG